>CAMOXX010000082.1 GCA_946629475.1 uncultured Blautia sp.
CCCGCTCTTATGCTTATCAATAATGATCTGATAACGCTCGTACGCTTCACTGACACATTCCTGCCAGGAAAGATAGATCTCATTCATTGCATTCTGTCCCACCTCATGAAGGTGGGCGATATCCCTGCAGGCCGTCCTGAGGAAAGCTGCCAGAGCCTCTGCAGTTTCATCTATGACAAAACCGTTCCGTCCGTCTGTAATACCCTCCGCAGCACACGAGTCTCTGATCAGCACGCTTGCCAGTCCGCAGGCTGCGGCTTCACGGACGACAAGTCCGTTGGTATCAAACGTCGACGGAAACAGGAACAGATCCGCTCTTGTATTCCACGCGCGCAGGACATCGCGGTCATACACCGGTCCGGTGAAAATGCATTTATCCGATAACCCGGCCTCAGCCGCCTTTTGCTCAAGGCTCTCCCTGTCCGGTCCTTTTCCGACAAAGACCATGCGGAAATCCATCCCGCCTGCATGCAGCATTCCCAAAGCGTCAAGGATCAGGGGCAGTCCCTTATAGCTGATCAGACGCCCGACATAAAGAAACACAGGAATGCCTTCCGGGAGGTCATAATCCTTTACTGCCTCTGCGACTTTCCCGTCACTGACCCGTCCTCTGGCAAAATCCACGCCGTTATTCATAACGCGGTATTCGCCCTGAAAGCCAAGCTCCCTGAGGCTTTCCCCTGCTCCCCGGCTGACAGTCCAGACCTCATCACAGGATTCAATATTGCTGACCATGACCCGTATGAGCTCGTCCGCGATCGTTTTGACCTTCATATAACGGCGGATATCGATATCATATTTTGTATGATACGTGAACACAACGGGAGCATCTGTCTGCTCTCTTAATAGTCTTGCGATCACGGTTGCAGACGCCGGACAATGTGAATGTATGATATCCGGACGGAAAGAAGCAAGCTCTGCGACCTGCTTTTCAGAAAACGGATTTCCGGTCCGGTATCCGTTGGTCACCGGGGCCGTATTCAGACTGGGATAGGTGATGACAGGATAATCATAAACGCTGTAATCGGCGTCCGGATACTCCGGAGTGCCGACTTCAACCTCCGCCTGATGGTCCTTTTTCAGATACTCCGCATAATTTAAGAGTACATTGACCACACCGTCAATGACCGGCGGAAAGGAATCATTTAAAAGACATACATTCATTCTGCTTCCTCCTTCAGTTCAGGAAGGACGACCAGCAGCATGGTAATAAAGCATGCCAGACCGCCAATGACGTTGGATATCGGTTCCGCTGCAAAGACTCCGTCCGTTCCCATATGAAATACATACGGCAGGATATATGTCAGAGGAACAACGATCACAGCCTTGCGGAACAGAGAGAAGAAGATCGCATGATACTTCTTTCCGAGAGACTTGAAAATGATCTGTCCGCAATGCTGAAACACCATAAATATGAAGGTGGAAAAATACAGGTGAAATGCAGGCAGTGCATCTTCCATCAGTGTTTTGTCCGAGCTGAATATCCCGATCACAAATTCCGGGAACAGGCGGATGAGAATCCAGACGACTACGACATAGCCGAGTGAAAGCAGGAACATGATCGCTCCGGCTTCCTTCACGCTTTTATAACGTCTGGCGCCGTAATTATAGCTGATAATGGGAGATGTGCCTTCCGTGATCGACAGAAGCGGTGTCTCGAGCATCTGCCGCGCAGAGTTGATGATCGTCATGATGGAAACATAGAGATCCCCTCCGACATGGGCGAGCACACTGTTGCAGCTGATCGAAACGACACTGTTGGTAAACTGCATGATAAAAGCTGCTGTGCCGAGTCCAATGATCTTCCTTGCACGCGGCCCGCAGCTTCTGATCTCCTCCGGTTTCATCAGATGCAGCCGGTATTCCACTTTCTGTCCAAACAGGAAGCGAAGGACAAAGGCGGCAGAAAGCGCCTGTGAAAGAACCGTAGCGATCGCAGCGCCCTCTACTCCCATTCCGAGACCGAAGATCAGGATCGGATCAAGTATGATATTGGTGACAGCTCCGATGATGACCGTCGTCATTCCGGTCGTAGAATACCCCTGCGCATTGATAAAAGGGTTCATGCCCGTAGCAATCATGGTAAAGATGGTTCCAAGAAGATAGATCCGGAGATACGGAAGCGCATAAACCAGGGCCTGTTCCGATGCGCCGAACACGATCAGTACAGGCCTTCCGATCAGTTCTCCGACTGCAGTCAGAATGATTCCCGTGATGATCAGGAGGAAAAATGCCGTATCAAGGATCTTTCCCGCCTCTTCTCTTTTCCCGGCACCGCGGGCGATGGAAAACAGGGGAGAGCCGCCGCTGCCGTACATATTTGTAAACGCAGTGATGAGGATCACCAGAGGAAAGCACAGGCCTACCGCTCCGAGCGCAGCCGTACCGATCACGGGGATCCTGGCGATATAGATCCGGTCTACTATGTTATACAGAAGGTTTAATGTTTGTGCCACGAACATGGGAAGCGCGGTGGCAAGAATGTTTGTAAGAGTTTTTCCGCTTCCAAAATCTACTCGTTTCATTGATTTATTTCCGCCGTATCATAAGCCGGCTCTGCTATAAAAGATATTGTATTTTATCCGCTTTAAATCTCTGTCCTGCCGGGTGCGGTTTACTGACCCTGATTTCGGTCTGAAGCTTCTTTTGAACCGGAAGCTGCTTTAAGCTTAAACTCCTCAGCATCGATCACCCGAAAACCGTTTTCAGCCAAAAGCGCCGCTGTGATCCCCGGCTCTCCGATCAGCCTTCCGGAAAAGCTGCCGTCATACCGCTGCTTTACGCCGCAGCTGGGACTTCTTGGCTGAAAGATCACGAGCTCCGGCATTTCTTTTCGAGCTGTTTCCAGGCATTTTCCCGCGCCTTCCCGAAATTCCCGATCCACGTTCCGGCCGTTTTTTGTCATTACCACACCGCCGCAGATCTCTGACGGTATCCTCGGAACGGGCAGACCGCCCATAAGCTCCGGACAGACCGGGATCAGTTCGTGGCCTTCAAGCTGCCGCATCAGTTCTTCATCCAGATTGTTTCCGCCGTTATATTTACAGTTTATCCCTGTCAGACAGGCGCTGATCATGATCTTCATACATTCTTCCGGTATATAGGTGTTGTAAAGGGCAGCACCCGGACTCTTATTTCCGCTTTCGTTCCAGCATAAACCTCATGCGATAAATCGCACCACATTGAATATAAGCTGCGCGATGCTTCGTTGCCAAAGCACCTGCCCGAAAACCATCAATAACTATACCAAACAGTCATTTTGCTTGCAAGGACAAACTCTTCTATGAATAAAAAGAAAACGGCCTTACTCTGAAGTAAAGCCGCTTCCGGTACAGGATCCGTACTTTCTTTATGCAACTATTCAGTACTTTTATTAAGGCATTCCGTCATTGTTTCAAACAAGCGGTCGATGTAGATAGGTTTTTCCACAAATGCGTCCATACCCGCTTCCGCCGCTTCTTTCCTGTCCTTTTCATAAACATTCGCGCTGACTGCAATGATCGGTACAGATGCTTTCCGGGGATCCTCCAGCTTCCGTATCCTTCGCGTAGCTTCAAGGCCGTCCATTTCCGGCATCATGATGTCCATGAGGATCAGGTCATAGTATCCTGCAGGTGCCGCTTCCAGCATCCTCACTGCCTCTATGCCGTTTTCCGCAAGCTCCGTCACAGCTCCGGCCTGTTCAAGGATCTCCGCGGCGATTTCCCGGTTCAGCATGATATCATCTGCCACCAGGAACCTTTTTCCCGAAAAATCAAAATCCTGCAGGGCATCCATTCTTGCTTTTGCCCGATGATTCAGGTAGTCCCCGAGCTCCTGTACATTGCCGGGATACCGCTTTGAATCTGCAGTATCCTCTTCCTGATAAGTGACCTGCATCAGCCGGTCTATGGAACGCAGAAGATACTCTCCGCTGATACGGATACTTTCCAGATAATAAGTAAGCCGTTCCGGATCCTCATGATGAAGCTCAGCCAGATTGGAGCATCCGATAATGATGCTTAAGGGTGTGCGGATATCATGTGACATGCCGAGGATCTGCAGCAGACGGGACGGCCGTCCCTCTCCGACGCTCTCCTTCAGCAGATCATTAACGGTCACACCCAGTATATCGGCAAGTCTCGGGAACAGGGCAATGTCCGGGTAGGAAAGATCCCTCTCCCACTTTGAGACAGCTTTATCCGTTACGCCTGCTTTTTCTGCCAGCTGTGCCTGTGTCATCCTGTTCTGCAGCCTGAGAGAGCGGATATAGGCACCAAGAGTTTTAGGATTCAACATTCAGCACCTCCCTCGTTAACTGATCTGAAGACATTGGTTTCCCCATTAAGATAACACCGGAATCGTTTTGAAACAATCTACAGATGGTTTACACGGCGGTATGTATCAGTTGTTTTTTCACTTTTTATGTAATAAAATTAAGGAAACGCTGCTTTAGGAGTTTCCATACCATACCGATACAGCCGGTATTCTTCAGATATATTCAATCAATCTGCTACAGGAGATACTGTTTTGAACTATAAGAGGCTTTCTGAAAAGAAGTGGTATAACGGCGCCGTCATCGTATGCATCGGAGTCGCATTTTACGTCCTGCTGACAAATCTCGGAACCGTTTTCAGCGTTCTGAAGACTTTTATCGGATACTTTAAACCGGTCATACTCGGCATGGTGTTCTCCTATATTATCAGTCCTCTGGCAAAATTCTTCTATTACCGGGTCTTCAAAATGATGAAGCTTGGAAACACCCGCTGGTATGTTTCCGTAGTGCTTGCTTTCTTGCTTGCTCTGCTTGTTGTCCTGCTTCTTGCCGGAACACTGATCCCGCAGCTGCTGCAGAGCATCATGCTTTTTTCCGAAAACATTGACGAGTACTCAAGATCGCTGATCCGTTTCCTGGAAAACAGTCCGCTCAGGGATTTCATCGATACGAACGGCATGGAGACGATTTCACAGAATGCCATGAGCTCGATCTCCTCCTTTGTCAAAGAAAATTCCGGCAGCATTTTAAGTCTTGCCGCCAACTCCGGAAAGGGCATACTGACCACCGTCATTTCCCTGATCCTCGCGATCTATCTGCTGCTCGACAGCCGGCGTCTTGCCGCCTGGTCAAAGCGTCTGATCCGGGCTCTGCTGCCCATGGATGCTTATGAGTTATACCTCGATTTCACTCTGCGCTGCGACACGATTCTGGTGAGCTACCTCGTTCAGAGCCTGCTCGATTCCCTGATCGTCGGCGGCGTCTGCGCCATCTTCATGGCCGTCTGCAGAATGCCCTATATCGGTCTGATTTCCGTGGTCGTAGGCGCCACGAATCTGATCCCCAATTTCGGGCCCATTATCGGCGGCGTGATCGGCGCTTTCATTCTTTTACTGGTCAACCCCATGTATGCACTGATGTTTTCCATTTTCTGTGTGATCCTGCAGTTCTGCGACGGATATATTCTGAAGCCGAAGCTGTTTTCCAATTCTCTTGGTGTTTCCGGACTGGCCATCCTGGTTTCTACGATCGTTCTGGGAAACATGTTCGGTATCATCGGCATCCTTCTGTCGATTCCAATCGCGGCGGTCTTAAGCTTCGTCTACAATGATTATTTCCTGCCCTGGCTGGAAAAGCGCAGACACATCACGAAGTAAGCGGCAGCGCCGGCTTCCTGTTGGGCTTCAGCCTTTACGGTCCGGACACTTCGCCTTATATGATCCTATCAGATCCCGTTTAACCCGGAAAGGAGCAGCAGATATATGAGCATGATCGAGTCCCTGCAGTTATCGTCTGCAGCATCCGTGATCATCAGCATGTCGCTGATCCTCCTGTCCGGATTCCTGATGACACGTATAACCAAGCTCCTCCGGCTTCCCAATGTTACAGCCTATATCGTGGCAGGCATTCTGATGGGACCCTTTGCCTTCAATCTGATCCCGCAGTCCTTTGTGGAACGGTCTGCCTTTCTTCCGGATATCGCCCTAAGCTTTATTGCTTTCGGCACCGGTGAGTTTTTCAAGCTGGAGGTTTTGCGTAAAAGCGGTGCGAAGGTCCTGGTGATCACAGTAATGGAGTCGTTTGTCACCGTAGTGCTGGTCTTTCTTCTGATGTATTGTATCCTGGGCTTAAGCCTTCCTTTCTCAGTCGTGCTCGCAGCCCTCTCGGCAGCTACAGCACCGGCTTCCACCATGATGACCATCCGTCAGACCCACGCGCGGGGCGACTTCGTGGATACCCTGCTGCAGGTCGTGGCGCTTGACGACGTAGCAGGTCTTATCGCCTATTCCGTGGCTGTCTCGATCGCGGAAAGCTCGCTTTCGGGCAGAGGCTTCCATATACAGGAGCTTATCCGGCCGATCCTGACAAACCTCGGCGTCATCCTGCTGGGCGGTCTGTTCGGACTATTCCTCCGCGCTTTACTGAGTCCGGGGCGCAGCAAGGACAACCGTCTGATCGTGGCGATCTCTCTTCTGTTCGGCTTCTGCGGCATCTGTACCTGGCTGGATATCTCTCCGCTCCTGGGCTGCATGATGATGGGCGCAGTCTATTCCAACCTGATCACAGACGAAGACAAGCTCTTCAAGCAGCTGAACTACTTCAGCCCTCCGATCCTGCTGCTCTTCTTTGTGCGCTCCGGCATCAGCTTTGACTTAAGCGCTCTGTTTTCACAGTCAGGAGCCATTGGAGCCGTCCCTCTCCTCGGTGTGGGAGTCGCCTATTTCCTGATGCGCATGGCCGGTAAATACAGCGGTGCATACCTTGGATGCAGAATGACAGGAAAAGACAGGAAGGTACGTAACTGGCTCGGCCTGGCGCTCTTTCCGCAGGCCGGCGTCGCGATCGGCCTGGCCGCACTCGGTGCCAGGATCCTCGGAGGGGAAGCGGGCAATGCTTTAAACACCGTCATTCTTTCCTCGAGCATCCTGTATGAGCTTATAGGTCCCGGCTGCGCCAAGCTTTCCCTGTATATGTCCGGAGCTTATTCCGACAAGCTGGAGGAAATGGTCGATGTTTCCGAAACGGATGAAAACGGAGTTCCAAAAACCAATGTACAGCTTCTGATCGAACGGATCAACAAGATCCAGGAGGAGCTTCCGGATCACAGCATGCCGGAGGATGAGCGGGCGTTCACTGAGGGCGCCGAGGAGTGGTACGATCTGTATCATGGCCATTTCCGCATGCATCAGAACCGTCACTGAATAATATCACCCCAGAAGGAGATTCTCGCATGAGTTTTTACGACCCTATATCTTCATTGCTCGGCAGCTGGGCCGCAGAGCTTTCGCTTCCCGGCATTCTGCTGCGTATTGCTCTGGCGGTGGGACTTTCATCCATCATCGGCTGTGAGCGCGCCAGGAAACGCCATTCAGCCGGTCTTCGTACCTTCATCCTGATCACGATGGGGGCCTGCATCACCATGATGATCGACAGGGGACTTGATTTGACAGGCAGTGGGCATATCTATCTGATGAGTGCCGCGGTGATCATCGCGATCGCCATCATCAGCTCCAACTCTCTTGTTTTCAGCTCCCGCAACCAGATCAAGGGGCTGACCACCGCAGTCGCCATGTGGGCCTGCGGCATCTTAGGACTCACGATCGGCGCAGGACAGTATACGATCGTGCTGGTCTCCTTTGCCGCGACCATGATCATCCTGTCCTTCCTGACAGGCGCAGAGATCTGGCTCAAGAACCGCTCAAATTATTTTGAAGTTCACCTGGAACTCAAGGATGCCTACTATCTTCAGAATTTCATCACGACCATCCGGAAGCTGAACCTTAAGATCGATGACATTGAAGTCAACCCTGCATATCACAACTCAGGCTTAAGCGTTTATTCCATTGCGATCTCCATCGGCAGTGAAGAGCTCAAAAAATACAAGACTCACGAAGAGATCATTGAAGCTTTAAGCTCTCTTGAATATATCTATCATATCGAGGAGATCATCTGAATGCAGCGCAATGCCGGCTGTATTTCGGTCTGGTCGAAACACAAAAGAGGCGGCTGTTTTAAGCAGATATCTGCAAAAACAGCCGCCTTGATCAAAGGCTGTGTCAATTGGATCAGCATGAAATGCCCGGCCCGCTAAGTTTCATAGCAGACGGCGTCAATCATTTCTCTGCTTATCACGTCTTTGGCGCTCCGCCGTCATCCTGACCTCTTCTCCGCTGATGAGAACGACCTGCGGCTTTTTGTTCTGTACTTCCGCCATCGCCTTTTCATAACTGTCAATGAAATAATCGATCCCGTCCTTCATCCAGACCAAAGCAGAACTTTCATCACTGTCAGACACCATCAGACGCGTCTCGGCCATCACTTCCTCGTCGGCATGGCTGATCTTGTTGCGGACAACGCTAATGTGGTAATAAGCAAACAGAAGGTTCTGCAGCGTTTCCATACTGTCGCAGGCGGTGAAGCCTGTGATCAGCGAGGGGTCCGTGTTCCTGATGGATTCGGTTCTCAGTGCGGCATACACGCGCTGCGGATCCTCATCTCTGCCGCCCATTCCCCTGGTCCCTGTGCGGTTATAGGTTTTTATGAAATAATGGTCGATCTGATCCATCTTATAGTATTCATAGGGTTTGAGCTCCAGCCGCTGCCGTGCAAACAGCTCGGTGACCTGTCCTTTCAGCTTTTCGTCGCCGCAGTAATAGAACACGCCGGTTCTCACCAGATTCTCCGGAGCCTTGGACTCGATCAGGGTCAGCGTCTGCTGATAAAACTGATGCCGGTAGGCCCATTTTACCAGCTCAATAAAGGAGATGTCACCGTCGCCTTCAAGGAGCGCGCCGTAGTCCTCCCGGATGCTTTCTGCGATCACACTGAACAGCATGCCATAATAGCCGGGCACCTCCCAGAACTTTTCATCCCGAAACAGACTGCGCAGGCGGAGGATGCCGCCCTCCACCTCCGGTATATTGCACATGGACAGTCCCACATCTACATGGCGCATGGCATAAACCATAGCTGCAATACTCTCATTATGCTCTTCGCTTTTTTCCCATATCTTTGCGATCATATCCGCCTTGCCGTAATTAAGGAAGGAGCGGATCGCATGGAACAGTTCCGAGACGCCAAAGACCTGGGTATCATCGCGTATGATGCCGGCCATACATCTCTGAAGGCTATGCAGCGTATAGATATTTTTCAGACGGGTCATACTCTGAGGCGTGGAGATCAGGATGTCCAGCATGTTAATGACAATAAAATTGTCCGCCGCATCATCACCGTTCAGAGAAACATACAGGTTGATGTCCTCTTTGCCTTCCACGATGGATTTTTCCATCGTCATCATACTGTTGACCCACTGTTCTCTTTCTCCCACCATATCCGCCGGAATGAGCCGGATGCAGGTCTCCAGGTTGACAGGCAGAAGCTCCAGCTTTAACGTGGGTTTCATTGCCGTGTAGAGATAGTTCTTTATCCAGCGGATACAGCGTCCGGGATGATCACGGAACTCCGGGAAGGCCTCAAAGAGCGCGTCCCGGAAATCCTCATAGCTCTGTCTGCTTTGTGACAGCGCATCGAACAGCCGATTGAATTTAATTTCTCTCAGCTCCGGCTTTCCCTCCTGATAATCCTGAATAAACCGGCTAAGCCTCTCACGCACTTCCTCCGGCTGGAGTTCCTCTTCCTGCTTCTGGTCCAGTGTCAGCTCGTCCGCATACTGCGCCAGCCGGTACAAAAGCAGCCGGTATGTGGAAAATGACGCCCTGTCCCCAGAGTAAAGACTGTCTTTATTCCGGAGAGGGACGGAATTCAGTTCGTCCTTTTCATCAAAGGAACCGTCTTCGCCGATAACGATGACCTCATCTATGTCATACCTTGCCAGCATGGCTTTTATGCCGGCTTCCGCATCCAGAAGCACATCGCAGTAATCGGAACCGAATTCATTCTGAACGGAGAAATACCGAAGCGGCAGATCATTTTCCGCAGCACTCAGTGAGGTCAAAAGAATATTCCAGGCCATAGCTCTCTATCCCCCTTGTTTTTGCATTTTCTGCAGGAACACATTGTTCCCGCCCAATCCTGTTTTAAGGAAATGATAATGAAAGTGTTTTATTACGCAGTTTCTGCGGGCTTACGCCGCATCCTCCAGTGCGTACGTTTCCTCCAGCTCATCCAGTGCCCCGATGGAACGATCGAAGAGGGCAATCAGATCGTCCTCTGCGATCAGCCCGTCCGGGTTGGTCTCCACACCTTCAAAGCGCAGGTCATAGCGCAGGGGCGGATTATCCAGAGTCAGCATCTCACCGCTCCGGATCTGTTCGGTACTCCTGTAAATCAGGCTCACCCGGTACCAGGCCTCTCCTTTGCTGTCGCGCCGCCGCTCGAAAACAAGCTTCACGCCGATAGGCGCTTTGGTCTCGATGCTTTCCGGAAGTGAAAAGTCCTTTGTGCCAAGCGCGCTGAGAACGCTCATCACAGTACAGTCGTGGGCGCAGAAAAAGCTGAACTTCCTATCCTCGTTCTGCAGCTCGCCCTCCAGCTCCTTAAGAAGCGGATTTGCCATATTTGCGGACACCAGGGGAGCGCCGTACCTTATCTCCAGACAGGTGGTCATAAATTCGCCGATCCGTGCCCAGTCTTCCTCTGACAGCTCGTGCCCGAAGGCTGCCTTAACGGGATCGGGCTCCTCATAGTACTGCAGGAGAAGCGCGTCTGCTACCTGATGAGCCGGCTTGACCGCGCCGGTGATGTCCGGCTCCTTGCCGGCTTCCATCTTGTAGCCAATGTCATCCGTAAGAAGGTCTC
>CAMOXX010000083.1 GCA_946629475.1 uncultured Blautia sp.
GCGCCGCGGATGCCAAAGCCTCTCTCGGTAAAGTTGAGGCCGTTGCGGCAGATCCTGCCGATACCGTCGGTCTTCATCCATTTGATGAAAGAGGTATCCACGCCGCCCTGAAGGATAAAGTCCTCCATCAGCTTGCCGACTTCATTGTCGGCAAACGCGGTCAGAACCGTGCTTCTCATGCCAAAGCATCTGCGCAGTCCGCGCACTACATTGTACTCTCCGCCGCCTTCCCAGGCGCGGAAGGATCTGGCTGTCCGTATTCTTCCTTCACCGGGATCCAGCCGGAGCATTACTTCACCAAGGCTCACTGCGTCAAATCTGCACTCACTTGCGGGTCTTACATCCAGCTTCATCCTATTTACCCCCTCATTTCCTTCACAATTGCTGCTGCCTCTGCCACCATGTCACGGATCTTGTCAAACTCACCGTTCGCCACCAGGTCTTTTTTGACCATCCAGCTGCCGCCGCAGGCCACGATCCTGTCATAGGCAAGATACTCTCTCACATTCTTTTCGCTGATGCCGCCGGTCGGCATAAAGGAGACATTCACATAGGGAGCCGCGACCGCCTTGATCATCTTGAGTCCGCCTGCCGGCTCTGCCGGGAAAAACTTGACGGTTGTAAGCCCCAGTTCCAGCGCTGCTTCGATCTCGGTCGGAGTCTGGATGCCGGGTGTAATCGGAATGTTTTTCTCCTGGCAGTATTTTACCACCTTCGGGTTGAAGCCCGGGCTCACAATGAATTTTGCACCGGCTGCAACAGCCCTGTCCACCTGCTCGGTTGTGAGGACCGTGCCGGCTCCCACCAGCATCTCCGGGAAAGCGCTGCTCATCACGCGGATCGACTCCTCAGCGGCTGCCGTCCGGAATGTCACCTCCGCGCAGGGAAGACCACCCTCACACAGCGCCTTTGCAAGCGGAAGAGCATCCTTTGCGTCATCCAGAACCACTACGGGAATAATACCGATTTTCTTAAATGCATCAATAATTGTGCTCATTGTCCCATTTCTCCTTATGTTAAAATCATTCAGGTCCGGCCCATGTATTCGGAATGCTCTGCATCCGTAAGCGGGCGGTCAGAGTTTATTCAGAAAGTCTTCGCGCTTCGGCGAAAACACATCCACCAGTATGCCGGCCTCCAGACAGGTAACGCCATGCTCCGCGCCGGACGGCATATAGACGCTGTCTCCTTTGTTCACTATCGAAGTCTCGCCGGCGATGGTGAACGAAAAGCTGCCTTCAGCGATGTACGTGATCTGCTCATGGACGTGGGAATGGAAATTCCCTTTCGCTCCCTTCTCAAACCGGATCTCGCACATCATCAGGTTGTCGCTGTAAGTCAGAATCCGGCGGGTCACCCCCGGCTCACACGGGGTCGGAACCGCATCCTTGTTGTATCCAAACATTTCTCTTTTTGCTCCTTTATCATTCTCCCGTCAGGCACATCCGCCGGTATTCCGACAGCATATCACGGCTGCCGGCCGATGTAGGCCAGAATGCCGCCGTCGATGTACAGGATATGTCCGTTTACGAAATCGGATGCCTCCGACGCAAGGAACACCGCGGCCCCCATCAGGTCCTCCGGATTTCCCCAGCGCTCCGCCGGGGTCTTTGCCACGATGAAGCTGTCA
The DNA here is from genome assembly GCA_946629475.1 of uncultured Blautia sp. GTDB lineage: Bacteria > Bacillota > Clostridia > Lachnospirales > Lachnospiraceae > Blautia_A. The sequence goes on from CAMOXX010000083.1 coordinate 1,631, forward strand.
AACGGATGCCTGCTGCCGTCCGGCTGTCTTTCCCGGAGCGGAGCTGTCTGCGGCGTAGCGATATATCCCGGGCCGATGCCGTTGCACTGGATGTTGTAGGGGCCGTACTCCGAGGCGATGTTCCGGGTCAGCATCTTGAGTCCGCCCTTAGCTGCAGCATAGGCAGAAACGGTCTCCCGGCCCAGCTCGCTCATCATCGAGCAGATGTTGATGATCTTTCCGTTTCTTCTCTCCATCATTCCCGGAAGAACTGCCTTGCTTGTGATAAAGGCCGCCGTCAGGTCGATATCCACTACCTCGCGGAACTCCTCTGCCGTCATTTCCACCATCGGAATCCGCTTGATGATGCCCGCGTTGTTGACCAGAATGTCAACGGGGCCAAGCGCATTCTCGATCGTACTGACAAGCGATGCGACCTCGTCCTCCTTCGTCACATCACAGAGGAAGCCGCGCGCGTCGATCCCTTTTTCCCGGTACATGTCAAGAGCCGTCCGAAGATGCTCTTCGCTCCTGCAGTTAAACGCGATTTTTGCCCCGGCCGAAGCAAGCCCCTCCGCGATGGCAAAGCCAATCCCGTAGGCCGCCCCCGTCACCAGGGCGGTTTTTCCCTCCAGGGAAAACTTTTTCAAAATATCCATGCTTTTGCTTCCCTTCCGATCACAGTGCCTTCAGGTAGTCCGCAATCTCCGGCACCTGGCAGTTCGGGTAAAAGAGCTCTGCAAACTTCTCGCCGCTAATCGTCTCACGGAGGAAATCCTGGTCGATCTCCCGGAGGATGGTCATCATATCCTTTGTGGTGATGGCCTTCACGCCGTCGAGAATCTTTTTGTTCCTCTGCTCCGGCTCTGCCCTCTCCGGAGGATAACCTCCGCCGAATTCCTGGCTGAACAGCTTTTCAAACGCGTATGTGAGCGTCAGCTCGCCGCCCCAGCCAAACTTTTTCGCAAAGGGGAATGCTGCAGCATTGCCGTCGTTGATCTGGGCGAACATAAACGCGTCCTCCACATCCTCGATGTGTCCGCAGAGCACATTCGGGAACACGTTGCAGGCCAGCATGGCGCCTTCACCGGTTCCGCAGCCCGTGACGACAAAATCCGCCGCTTTCGCGTTGATCAGGATTGCTGTAAGAAGCCCTGCCTTCACATAAGTGAGCTGGCAGGCATCCTCTGCCGTGTACATTCCGTAATTATAAACCGTGTGGCCCATCGGTTCCACAACTTTTTTCAGGCAGCTTTCCACCAGCGGATTCTTCGCGGCCTGGCTGTTTTCATTGATCAGTGCGATTTTCATCTTTCGTTTTACGCCTCCTGAACCTTCTTCATCGCTTCATACATGCCGACCTCATCGATGAGGTTCAGATATTTCACAACCTCCGCCTCAAAGCCCGGAAGCTCCGAGAGTTCGGTTCCCCACATCTGCTCATTTCCGATCACCGCAGATGCGATGGCTGCGTTGTCGTCATCCCTGTGGTCATAGTAAAAGTCAAGCACCCACTGGTCGTCCTTGATCTCGAAGGTATCGTCTCCTCGTTTTCCGATCAGGCAGCCTTCACCTTTTTCCTTCCCTGCACGGTAAAAGTCGATATAGGCGGCGAAGGAGAAGGTCAGGCAGGGCGGAAGAGCCCCTCCGTTTCGCTTCGCGTACTCCAGCAGCGACGGCATGCAGCGCGCTTTCCATTTTGAGGTCGAATTGAGGGAGATCGAGAGCAGCTGATGGTCGATATACGGATTGGCAAAGCGCTCGCTCACCGCCGACGCAAACTTGAGAAGATCGTCCTTCGGAAGATCCAGGGTCGGGATCACCTCATCATAGAGGGTCTTGTTCATGAAGCCCTTGATCACCTCATCATTCATGCAGTCACGCACAATATTCTGGCCGGCCAGATAGGCGCCGAGGACAAACGATGTATGGGCTCCGTTCAGGATGCGCACCTTTCTCTGCTTGTAGGGCGTCACGTCATCAACAACGATGATCGGGAGTCCGGCCTTCTCAAACGGGAATTCATCCTTGATGGACTGCGGTCCTTCAATCACCCATGCGCCGAAAATTTCACCCGTATCGAGGTTATTGTCCTCATATCCGTGCTCCTTCCAGATTGCCTCCGCTTCCGCTCTCGGATAACCGGGAACGATCCGGTCAACCAGGGTTGAGCAGAACAGGTTTTCGCTGTCCACCCACGCGTCAAACTCATCGCCAAGGCCCCACTGCTTCACATATTCATGGACACAGCGCTTCAGCTCATCCCCGTTGTGGTCGATCAGCTCACACGAAAGAATGATGAAGCCGGGAAGCTTCTTGTTGAATCTTCTGTACAGGAACTGGGTCAGCTTTCCCGGGAAGCTGTCTGCCGGTCTGTCCTCGAACCTGCAGGACGGATCATAAACGATTCCCGCCTCCGTCGTGTTGGAGACGATGAAGCGCAGGTCGGGATTGTCCGCGCAGGCCATCAGCTCGTCAAAGTCCAGATATGCGTTGATCACACGGCTGATCGCGGAGATCACCCGCTTTTTATTGACCTTCTGTCCGTTCTCCTGGCCGCGGAGGAACAGGGTGTAAAGGCTGTCCTGGGCGCGGAAGCGCTCTCTGGCGTCATAGGAGATCGGCTGTACCACGCAGACCTTCGCGTTAAAGTCCGCTTTTTCGTTCATGCAGTCGATAAAATAGTCAACAAAAGCGCGCAGGAAATTTCCTTCACCGAACTGGAGCACCTTTTCGGGCGCGTCCTTCAAAAGGTATCCGTCAAATTTCTGTTCTTCCAGTAATGCATAGCTCAGTTTTTTCATCTATATCCACCTCTTTGATCGTATTGATATCCCGGCAGTTTTTTATAACCCGAAATATCTCTTAGCGTTAGCGTAGCTGATGCCTTCCACGATGCGCTTCAGCGCTTCCTCATCGTTGGGATACTCACCATTTTCCACCCACTTGCCGATCATGTTGCACATAATTCGGCGGAAGTAGTCATGACGTGTATAGGAAAGGAACGATCTGGAGTCGGTCAGCATGCCGATGAAATTGCCGAGCACGCCGAGGTTCGCCAGAGACCTCATCTGATCTTCCATACCGCTCTTGGTGTCATTGAACCACCAGGCCGGTCCGTGCTGGATCTTTCCCGGAACCTCATCCGACTGGAAGCATCCGAGGATTGTGCCGATCTGCTCGTTGTCCGCCGGATTCAGCGAGAAGAGCACCGTCTTCGGCAGCTCGCCGGTCTTGTTCAGCTCAGACAGAAGCGCCGCGATATTGCCGCCGCAGGTATTCTGGGCGATCATATCAAAACCGGTATCCGGGCCTTCCTTCCGGAACATCACTTCGTTTACGTTTCTTAAGCAGGAGTAATGAATCTCCATCACGATATCGTACTTGTGATATGCGCGCCCGAGGGTCAGAAGAAGGGCTGTCTGGAATTTCTCCGCCTCCTCGACCGTCAGCGTCTCTCCGGCCATCGCTTTCTTAAATGCCGCGTCCACTTCGTCCATGGGAGCCGGGCGGAACATTACATAGTCGATGCCGTGGTCGCTCGCCACGCAGCCGTGATCCTTAAAGAAGCGGATTCTATCCTCAATCGCATCCAGCACCTCCTGCGCAGATTCGAATTTTTCCTTTCCGACCACTGCAGCCAGCTTTGCCATGTACTCACGCCAGCCATCCTTGGTGATGTTGATCGCCTTATCCGGGCGGAAGGACGGGCGGACCAGCGTGGTAAAGCTCTCATCCGCCGCAATTTTCTCATGCCAGGAAAGATCGTCCACCGGGTCGTCGGTCGTGCCGATGTACGCCACATTGGACTGACGGATCAGACCGCGGACCGAGCAGTCCGGATCGTTCTGCAGCTTATCGTTGCACTGATCCCAGATTTCCTTTGCCGTCTTTTTGCTGAGGGGCTTCGTAACACCGAAATATTTGCGGAGCTCCAGATTGCACCAGTGATACATCGGATTGCCGATGCAGAGCTCAAGGGCCTCCGCGAATTTTTCAAAGCGCTCGTAGGGATGCTCTGTCCCCGTCACATCCTCCTCCGGTACTCCGTTGGAGCGCATGATTCTCCATTTATAATGATCGCCGAAGTAGCTGCCGTCATCGTTCCGTCCGCCCAGCCACACTTCACCGATATTGTTGAACCTGCGGTCCTCATAGATCTCCTGAGGATTCAGATGGCAGTGATAATCAACCAGCGGCTGATTTTCGGAATAGGTGTGGAAAAGGTGCTTTGCGGTTTCTGTCTCCAGCAGGAAATCCCTGTCCATAAACTCTTTCATTTTTGCTGTTCCCTCCTGTTCATTCTTCTGCTGTTATTTTTGGGTATCGTTGTAAAATCATATCTGCTTCCCGTTCCCCTGCATTCGTTTTTTTGCGAAATATGCCTTGACTTAATCCACCCATCTGTTATGTTTATAAGTGAGATGAAACCGTCTTGTCTGTAAGCAACTGTCACAGAAAATCACTGCAGAGAAAAGAGGTAAATATCATGAAAATGACATTTCGCTGGTATGGAAGCGAGAGTGACAACATCACTCTGAAACAGATCCGTCAGATTCCCGGCATGTCCGGCCTGATGGGCGTTCTGGATTACAAAGCCGCCGGAGAAGTATGGGAAGAGGACGAGATCAAAGCCTACGTGGATGAAGTTCATGCGGCCGGCCTGGAGTGTGAGGTAATCGAGAGCGTCAATGTCCACGAGGACATCAAGCTCGGCCGCCCCACCAGGGACCAGTACATCGAAAACTACCGGATCACGATCCGGAACCTCGCCAAATATGGCGTCAAGGTGATTGTATACAATTTCATGCCCGTGCTTGACTGGCTCCGCACCGACCTGGCCCGCGTAATCGAGGAGGATGGCTCCAACAGCCTCTACTTTGATGAAAAGGACCTTGGAGAAATGACTCCTCTGGAGATCGTGCGGAAAACCGCCGACAGTTCCAACGGATTCACCCTTCCCGGCTGGGAGCCGGAGCGTCTCGCAGAGCTTGAAAGCACACTGGAAGCCTACAAGAGTGTAACACCGGATATCCTCCGTGAAAACTACAAGTATTTCCTCGACGGCATCATCCCCACCTGCGAAGAGGTCGGCATCCGGATGGCAGTGCATCCCGATGATCCTGCATGGCCCATTTTCGGCCTTCCCCGGATCTCCCACAGCCAGGAGGATTTCGACAAAATCGTCGCCCTGCATGACAGCCCGGCAAACGCTATCTGCCTCTGCACCGGCTCGCTCGGCTCCAACCCGGAAAATGACATTCCTGCCATCATCCGTCATTTTGGAGAGATGGACCGGATCGGCTGCCTGCATGTCCGGAATGTGAAATATCTCGGACACCACCACTTCCGTGAGGCTGCCCATCTGTCAAGCACAGGCGATCTGGATCTCTATGAGATCATGAAGGCCGTCTACGACACCTGCCCCGATACCTACATCCGGCCGGATCACGGCCGCATGATCTGGGACGAAATCGGGCGTCCGGGCTACGGACTCTACGACCGCGCGCTGGGAGCCTGCTACCTGAACGGGCTTTGGGAAGCAATCTGCAAGGCCAATCAATAAGCGAGGGCTTTGCACTGCCCCAATCAGTTATGAATTACGCTTTTCTCTTTACATGAACCTCAAGGGCTTTGCCCACCTTGGCGGGGTCAATCCCTTTGTCCTCCATGAAACGGCTGCCCTTGAGGATTTCCATCATCGCCTTCTGCGTATGGCAGCGGGTGGTTCTGTTATCCTTCAGGATGACTCCGGACGCCGTAAAAACACCAAAGATCTCTGAAGGAATGTCCGGATATCCGCATTCCTTCAGCACGGCATCCACAATCTCTTTCTGCTTCCGGTTCCGTACCACAGGACTGTCTATCTTCTTTTCTTCTCCGTTCAGGACCTGCCGCCACTCTTCATCGCCGCTTCCGGCATACACCGTGCCGCCATACCCGAAACAGTTGAACCCCAGGACCCGGCTTCTGGTGACCACCAGTGCCGCGAGCGAGGCTGTCGCTCCGTCATGCTCCAGTGTCCCGGGTACGATGCAGTAAAAATGGTTTTTTCTCCCGTAGGTCAGAAACCCGGAGATTGCCGTCATCAGCTCCTGTCTGCTGCTGTTTTTCTGCACCTCGGTCTTTTTCTTCCTGCCTTCCGGTTTACCGTCTGTTTCCGTCTCCCCATCGCTTCCCGACGCTTTCGCCTCTCTCTTTTTTCTCTTACCAAAAAGCGTATCGCTTGTCTGCTTTCCCAGAAGAAGCTCCAGAGGGTTCACGCCGAACCGTCTTCCGAGCATAATCGGAAGAACGATCAGCACCAGGATAATGATGACATAAACCGGGAGCATATTCATATCCATGTTGTCGTCCTCTTCCTATCGCGCGCGGACATCGATGGAATATACCTTCACGTAATTTCCGCTTCGCGCGTTAAAGTAGATTTTATCTCCTGCATGGGAATATACCGGATGGGGATGGGCATCCTGGCCGAGCCAGTCGCTCACATGCCTGCACTGGGGAATCCACAAAAGCGTCCCCCTGTCCCAGTCCGGAACAACCGCGCTGATATACTCCCCGTCCTTTTTGTGCGGATCAGGTCCGTTGTCCGTCGAGTTCTCACGCACGATTTTAATATCCTCGGGAAATTTAAAATATCCGTCACACACCAGGTTCATATCATGATCCATGGTAAAGTGTCCATAGGCATTGTAGTCATCCGGGAGAGCAATCTCCCAGTACCTTCCGGAGGCAGGCTCATAACGGCCGACCATCGCCGGGCCGTTCTCATATCCTCCGTGATAGATGATGATATTGCCGTCATCGCTCCACATCTCATGGCAGACCCAGTCGCCGCGTTTTCTTTCGTACCCCCGCGTATTGCCCAGGGTGTCCTTCCCCTCCGTCCGCACAGCACGGATTTCATCCTTCCGGTGATCATAGATCCAGATCCGGCGGATTCCGCAGTCGAACGAGGACCACTCATGATTGTACATGATGATCTCCGGATCGGCAGGATTGAACTGAACATGGGTGATCCAGCACTTCGGCACGGTCTTTTCATAGAGAAGCTTTCCGCTCTCCGTATCATACACGCAGAGCCAGCTGTTCAGGCCTTCCTCCTGCACCCGTCCGTCGATATCATACACAGGGCGGCGGTCCAGCCCGCTCCCCTCCGTCTCCGGGTCGTAGTCAAGCGCTCTGCCGTCCGTCATGGGAACACAAAGCAGCCTCCCGTCCTGAGACACATGGGTGAATGCGGTGACACGATCCGCCGGCACAGAGGCGAGAACCTTCTCGTTTCCGTCAAGCCCGACCCGGCAGATCATATTATCCCTGATATAATAGGCGATGGCCCTGTCGGTATCCAGGCATACGCTCGCCTTGCTGAGTCCCTCCCCCGGCCGGCAGTCAAAATAGACATAGCTTTTCATGATGCCGTTTTTATTATCCGTAAGGATGGTCTCAGTCCCGGTCTGCAGATCCCTGACGCAGATGTTCGGAGATCCTCCCCTGTCCGTTATAAGAAACAGGTATCTGTCATCCTTTGTCAGCGATGAGCAGGTGAAATAGAGGAGCTGGGTATTGTACCCGTTTTCCTCCCCCTCGCATCCGCTTGCCAGAACCCTGCTCCGTACATTTTCTTTCATAATGCTCCCGCAATCCTTCCTATTACACACAGGCTTCCATGGGAACCTTGAGGACGATCTTCCGGTAGTCTTTCGGGCCATCCTCATTGCACTGTCCCGGAATATGAACATCCCACGGGAAGTAAATCGCATAAGCGCCGGGCTCCATGACAACGCAGCCTTCCTTCTTGGCGGTCTCTGCACGGTTTTCATAGAAAAGGATGTCCCTAGAGGTTCCCAGCAGGTCCTCTTTTACCGTCTCCTTCCCTTCGTCAATGAAGAAGGACGCAACCTCCGGGCCTCCCGATACGAAAAGCTGAAGGTCGATATATTTGCGGTGAATTTCCGGATCATGCGTTTCCCTCGGGCTGGTCACCAGATCCATGACCTGCAGGATCATGCTGACTCCGCCGATCTCGATGGGAAATGCCCCCGTCTCATGGCCGGCGAGATCCATCCCTTTCAGCTGATGAAGCGCTTCGCAAAGCGGCTTTGGCAGCACCGCTGCCTGCTGTTCAAAATACTCACTGTTCACATTGCCGTAGATCATAGAAAAATCTCCTTTCCGGCTCTGCCCCTTATTGTCTGCACTCCATCGCATGAACCATATTCACCAGGAACTCGTGGGCAGGAACCTGCACGCCGTATTTCCTGGCCGCACGCACAACGGAACCGCTGATGGTGTCCACTTCCGTTCTCCGTCCCGCAGAAAGATCTGCACAGATGGAGGTGATTCCATCGGGAACTCTTTTCGAGGTATCGATGATTTCCTGCAGCAGGTGCTCCTCATCCGCTTCGAGCCCCATCGCATGGGCTGTCTCGACTGCCTCATGCAGGAGCTGCTTTGACAGGGCAAGAGCATTGGGATTCTCCGCGATAAAGCCCATCTTCACATTCAGAACAGCGGTGACCGCGCTCAGTGCCACATTGACAAAGAGCTTATTCCAGATCAGCTGCTGAATGTTTTCATGGATCTTTCCGCGGAAACCGCACGCATCCAGAGTCTCTTTGAGCTTCGGAAGGATTCCTTCCGCATCCGGGCAGAGCATGCCGAGGTTGGTTCCGCCGGTTCCGCCATGGCGGATATGCGCCATTCCCAGAACTGTTCCCTGATCCTCCGTTGTTCCGATAATAATGCGCTCCGCAGGGACAAATTCTCCCAGGATATCTTCGTGGCCGGAGCCGTTCTGAAGGGTAAGAAGATAGGTGTTCTTTCCGATCAGGCAGCGGTTTCCGTCCAGCGCGGAGCGGGAAAACAGGGCTTTCACAAACAGGATCACAAGATCCATCTCGGGCAGGCCTGCTGTGTCTGTCACAGCGTTCGGGCGGTAAATATGATCCTCCCCGCCTTCCTCCAGGGTGATTCCCTTTTCATTGATGGTCCGGACTACTTCCGGGTTTGTATCTACCAGCCACACTTCGTTCTGCAGGGACAGGTGGCCGCCGTAGATTGAGCCCATGGCACCTGCGCCAATGACTGCTATTTTCATTATATAGCTCCTTTCGTAG
>CAMOXX010000084.1 GCA_946629475.1 uncultured Blautia sp.
TGCGTTTCCTGATCACGCCGCAGGAACTGAACGAGATGGCGCAGAACAAGGGGCTGATATCGCCGACGAAAGACCTGTCCTTTAACAGCATGTATGCTGCAATCGGGGCCGTTCCGGAAGACCGGATCCTGTCGCCGGAGGTAATCGGATTGACGGATGATGCGGTCATACAGTTGAGGCAGGCCGGTTATCTTGTCGGAACGGGAGCAATGACCATAGATGAGGCAATTGCTGGCTATGGCACTTTTACACAATGATTGACTCTTTTCCGTGTAGTTACGACGGCGGAACTTTCCGCACAATAAGTGTGACGTTCCGGCGTCAATTATCATACCGGCATAGAGTCAAAGTCCTCATTGTGATATCATTCTGATAATAAAGACATGATGGACGAAACCTATGTTAAACGCAGCGTATTAGGCACCTTGCCCAGAGGAGGCTAATGTATATGTCAGGCAGCAGGTTTGAACTGAACGAAGCGACGATGCATGTAATCGAGGAAATCGGCGGACATATGCCCGGAGGATTCTTTGTTTACAAGGCAGAGGAGCCGGAGGAGCTGATCTACGTCAACCAGGCGGTTCTGGATATCTACGGATGCAAGAGCCTGGAGGAGTTCAAAGTGCTGACCGGCTTTACTTTCAGGGGGATGGTTCATCCGGATGATTATGACAGGGTCAAATCGTCCATTGACCAGCAGATAGATGAAAATGACGACAAGATGGATTATGCGGAATACCGCATTATTCGAAAGAATGGTGCGGTCCGATGGGTGGACGATTACGGTCATTACTCAGAAACGAAAGCATATGGCGGGATCTACGTTGTCTTCATCTCAGACATAACGGAAAAGAAGGAGATGCGGGAAGAAGGCACGTCTTCCCGTGATGCGGTAATTGCTGCGCTGACGAATAACTATAACACTGTCTGGCTGATCAACGACGTCGTGACGGAGGAGTGCTCCCTGTTCCATACGGATATGGATGACGTGCATGCGGAAGCGATCCATAATGCCTTAAGTCACGCCAAATACACAGACACCAAGAAGGAATACGTCGCCACCATGGTCGCTAAGGAAGACCAGGAGCGTATGCAGATCGAGATCGGCCTGCCGTATATTCTGGAACAATTCAAGACAAAGAACCGTTTTTCCGTCACCTTCCTCCGCGATCTGGAAACCGGTCCCAGATACTATCGGATACACTTCGGCAAAGTGTTTATGCCCGGCGGCAGGATCGGCGTCACCATGGGATTTATCGATGTGGACGATGAAGTCCGGCGGGAGCATGCGTTAGAACAGTCACTGGCAGAAAGGAAAAAGGCCGAGGAAGAAAACCGCCGGCTCATGGAAGAGGTACAGTCTGCCGCGCAGCTGGCAGAACTGATGGGTTCCGTATCCTCACTCCTCACTAACATGCCCGCCATGAGCTTCTCGAAGGATGCTAAGACCCGTGTTTATCTTGCCTGCAATCAGGCGTTTGCTGAGTATGCCGGGAAATCCTCTCCGGAAGATGTTGTGGGCCTGACTGACCATGAGATCTTCGACAAAAAGACAGCGGATCATTTTTGGGAGGACGATTCAAAAGCGCTGGAGATGGACGGCGCGTATGTTTTCTTTGAAGACGTACCGGACGCTGCCGGGACGACCTTCCGAAACCTCCAGACGACAAAGCTGAAATTCAAAGATTCTACGGGAAGAACATGCCTGCTGGGCATGTGCGTGGACGTGACCGAAATGACACGCATGAAAACGGTGGAGGCCGAAGCCAGAGCCAGGCAGGGAGAACTGGAAAAGCAGGTCGCGCTGCAGGAGGAACTGCTGCGAAAGGAAAAGCAGCAGAAGGAACTGGACAGCATGATCACCGCCATGGCCTCGGACTACCGCAGCGTGTACCACGTGGACATTGACACGGATGACGCCGTTTGCTACCGGGCCGACCCAAAAGATCCGGACCAGACACCAGTAGGTGTCCATTTCTCATACCATGACAGAATGGCCGAATACGGCCGCCTTTATGTTGACAGTGAATATCTGGAGGACTTCCTGAAGTTCATTGATCCGGACAATGTCCGTGCGGCACTGGCGGAACAGGACATTATCGCCCATCGCTATCTCACCAGACGAAACGGGAATGAGTATTTCGAGATGCTTCGTATGGCAGGTGTGCGGCACCCCGCCGACCGCCCGGATCATATTGTCCACGCAATTGGCATGGGCTTCTCCAATATCGATAAGGAGATGCGCGATTCCCTGGAAAAGAACCGCGCTCTCAGCGAGGCACTGGCAGCGGCAGAGCAGGCAAACAAGGCCAAGACCGCGTTCCTCTCCAACATGAGCCATGAGATCCGCACACCCATGAATGCGATCATCGGGCTCAATAACATTGCTTTGAATGAGCCGTCCGCTTCCGACAAGGTCAAGGAATACCTGACCAAGATCGGCGCGTCCGCACAGCACTTGCTCGGAATCATCAATGACATCCTGGATATGTCCCGCATCGAATCGGGACGTATGGTAATCAAGAGCGAAGAGTTCTCCTTTGCAAAGAGTCTGGAGCAGGTCAATACCATCGTGGGTGGCCAGTGCAGGGATAAAGGGCTTGCTTACGAGTGCGTCACACATGGCAGGATCGACGATTATTACATCGGCGACGTCATGAAACTGAAGCAGGTCATGATCAACATCCTCGGCAATGCCGTCAAGTTCACGCCGGAGGGCGGCAAAATACGATTTGTGATTGAGGAAGGGCCCAGGTATGACGGGCAGGCCACAATCCGGTTCATTATCTCAGATACCGGTATCGGTATGAGCAAAGAATATCTTCCGCATCTATTTGAAACTTTCAGTCAGGAGGATTCGTCGCCTACTAACAAATATGGCAGCACAGGCCTCGGTATGCCGATCACGAAGAGCATCGTGGAACTCATGAACGGCCATATCGAGGTGGAAAGTGAAAAGGGCGCCGGCACCACCTTCAGCGTGACGGTCACGCTGGGCGAGTCCGACCGCATGAGCGGAAGTACCGATGATGGGGAAATCAACCCGCATGAGATGGATGTGCTGGTAATCGACGACGATCCGATCGCGCTGGAGCACGCGCAGATCGTGTTTAATCAGATCGGAATTACCTGCGATGTAGCCGAGTCCGGCTTCGAGGGGGTCGAGATGGTAAAGCTCCGCCACGCCCGCAGGGCGGACTATGATCTGATCCTGATCGACTGGCGGATGCCGGGAATGGACGGTGTCGAGACCACCCGCAAAATCCGTTCTATAGCAGGGCATGATACTCCTATCATTATTCTTACGTCATTTAACTGGGACGGCATTGCCGACGAAGCGAGAGAAGCAGGCGTGGATACCTTCGTGTCCAAGCCGTTGTTTGCCGGGAGCGTCATGGACGAATTCCGGGAAGCTTTCAGACGAAAAAACGAGGCACTGGTAAATCACAGGGCAGACCTTAAGGGCCGGCATATCCTGCTGGCTGAAGACATGGCAGTGAATGCCGAGATTATGGTGATGGTACTGGGAATGCGCGAGATGGAAGTGGATCTTGCTGAAAACGGCAGGATCGCCGTCGAGCTGTTTGGCAGCCATGCGGAAGGTTATTATGATGCCATCCTGATGGATATGCGTATGCCGGAGATGGACGGACTGGAAGCAACAAGGGCAATCCGGGCCTCCGGGCGCGCAGACGCAAAGAGCATCCCGATCATCGCGCTGACCGCAAACGCCTTCGATGAGGACGTTCAGCGCAGTATGCAGGCAGGGCTGAACGCACACCTGTCGAAGCCGGTGGAACCGGAAACTCTGTTTGACACGCTGGAAAACCTGATAAAAGCGTAGCGTAGATTAAGCGGGAGGTAATGGTATGAAAATGACAGGAGAAAATCATACCACCCAAATAGTAATCATTGGGAGTCTTCTTCTTGCCCTGATACTGGTTTCCGGCACGATTTGGATGGGCCATAGCGCGAAGAAGGACACAGAAGACGCGGTGCGGTCCGTCAGCCTGCTGTATCTTGATGAGCTGGCAGGACGCCGGGAACAGGTCGTTGAGGATAACCTCCGGGAAAAGGTGGATACGATCCGCATTGCCATCGACCTGATGACCGGGGATGATCTGAGCGACAAGGCCCGGATGGAGTCCTATCAGACCCGTATGAAGCGGCTGTATAAGCTGGAGAAGTTTGCATTTGTTGATACGGATGGGCTGATTTATACATCCACCGGCACTGAGACCAACATCGGGGAATATGCCTTTGATTACAAGACGCTTTCGGAGCCGGAGATCTCCATCGTGGATCCATCCGACGGAGAAAAGCGCGTAATCATCGCGGTTCCGGTTGACCTTGATTTTCAAGGGAAAAAAATGTCTGTCTGCTTCATGGCCGTGGACATGGACGAAATGCTTTCCGGCGTTTCCGTGACCACGAATTCGCAGGGGGCTACTTTCTGCAACCTTTACACGCAGAACGGAACAGCTTTGACCAATGCCGTTCTCGGCGGCCTTGCGCAGGAAGACAATCTGCTGGACGCCATGCAGATCGCCGTCTTTGAGTCCCCCTATTCTTATGAAAACTTTTCTCAGGAATTCAGCTCCGGAACCCGAGGCGTTGTCTCTTTCACCTATAACGGTATTCGTGAGACCCTTACCTATATCCCTGTCCGCGGCACGGACTGGCAGCTGACCTACCTGATCCGGGAGAGCGTAATCGGCGACAGGATCAGCTCCATTTCCCAGGGAACGGTGACGAGAAGCATTGTCCAATCTGTGCTGACAATAGCAGTTATGGCCGCCATGTTCGGCTTTATCTTTTCCCAGACCAGAAAGAATAATAACTTGCTTCTCGAAAAGGAGACTACAGAGGCTGAGATGCGTGTCAAACAAGAGGAGCTGGAGCAGCGGATCGCGCTGCAGACCCAGCTTGAGGAGCAGAGCCTGGCACTCAGTGATGCCCTGCACGTGGCAGAGGATGCCAGCAGGGCTAAAACCGCGTTCCTCTCCAACATGAGCCATGAGATCCGCACACCCATGAATGCCATTATCGGACTGGATAACATCGCCCTGAACGACCCCGATATCTCGGACAAGACCCGTGACTATCTGGAGAAGATCGGTGCGTCCGCAGAACACCTGCTGCAGCTCATCAACGATATTCTGGATATGTCCCGAATCGAGTCCGGGCGTATGACGCTGAAAAACGAGGAGTTCTCCTTTCCCGAACTTTTAAAGTCAATCAACACCATGTTCAGCAGCCAGTGTCAGGATAAGGGCCTGGAGTACCGGTGCCATCTGAACAGCGAAGTGGACGATTATTATATCGGCGACAGTATGAAGCTTCGGCAGGTGCTGATCAATATTCTCGGCAACGCGGTCAAATTCACGCCGGAGGGCGGGAAGGTTGAATTGTCGGTGGAGCGCAAGGCCAAATACGACGGGAAGACCACGCTATGCTTTACGATTGCTGACACCGGTATCGGCATAAGCAAGGAATTCCTTCCCCGCATTTTCGAGACCTTTGCGCAGGAGGATGACTCCACGACCAATATATATGGCAGCTCGGGACTGGGCCTTGCCATCACGAAGAACATCGTGGAGATGATGAACGGAAGTATCCGTGTCGAAAGCGAAAAAGGCAAGGGTACGACCTTTGTCGTCACGGCAACACTGAGCGATTCTGCCCGAACGAATACTGAGAGTGAAGAAAATGAGATTCATCTCAATGAGATGACCGTTCTGATTGTTGACGATGATCTCATAGCAGGTGAGCACGCCAGGCTGGTGCTTGAAAAGGCGGGTATCGCTTCCGAGATCGCTTCCTCCGGCGCTGAAGCTGTGGAGATGACCCGGCTGCGTCATGCCCGGATGGAGCCTTACAATCTGATCCTGATGGACTGGCAGATGCCTGAAATGGACGGCGTGGAAGCGACCAGGCGTATTCGGGAGATCGGAGGGAATGAATCGGCCATCATTATTCTGACGGCCTACAACTGGGATGATATTCTGGAAGAAGCTCTGGATGCCGGTGTGGACAGCTTTCTGCCCAAGCCGCTCTTTGCTGCCTCTGTTCTGGAAGAGTTTAAGTCTGCGTGGAAGAAAAAGAGCACAGCCGCCCCGCAGGGAAAGACAAAAGCCGTGCTGGAGGGACGCCGCATCCTTCTGGCAGAAGACGTGCAGGTGAACGCTGAGATCATGATTATGGTACTGCAAATGCGGCAAATGGAAGTCGATCACGTGGAGAATGGCAAAATCGCGGTTGAGGCGTTTGCCTCCCATCCCGAAGGATATTACGACGCGATCCTGATGGATATGAGAATGCCGGAGATGGATGGGCTGGAGGCCACAAGGGTGATTCGGGCAATGGAACGCGAGGACGCCAGGGAGATTCCCATTATCGCACTGACCGCGAACGCCTTCGATGAGGACGTGCAGCGCAGCCTTCAGGCAGGACTGAACGCACATCTGAGCAAGCCTGTCCAGCCGGAGGCTCTGTTTGAGACACTGGAGACCTTCATCAAGGACTGATGAATGAATACCGCAAGGAAAAGAACTGTGCGGAACTGGAGAACGAAGAGGATGAAGAGTAACACGGAAATAAAAATGGCCTCCGGGGTCTCTCCGCTCGGCGCATGGGCATTCGCGCTCGGCACCAGTGTTGGCTGGGGTTCCCTCGTTGTTACCAGCAATACTTATCTGGCACAGGCCGGACCCTGGGGCAGCGTACTGGGACTTATCCTCGGCACTGTGATCATGGTGGTCATCAGCAAAAACTACGCCTATCTGATTCACAGCTTCCCCGAACCGGGCGGAGCTTATGCGTACAGCCGCGATGTGTTCGGCTATGATTACGGTTTCCTGACGGGCTGGTTTCTGGCACTGACCTATTTTGCGATGCTGTGGGCAAACATGACATCCATTCCTTTGTTCGCACGCTGCTTTATGGGTGATGTATTCCAGAAAGGGTATCTGTATAGTCTGTTCGGGTATGATGTGTATTTTGGAGAAGCGCTTTTGTCCATTGCGGCGCTCCTTTTGACGGCGCTGCTATGTTCGAAGGCGCAAAGGATCGCCTACCGGATCATGATCGCATTGGTCTGCCTGTTTGCCGTGGGAATCACGGTGGTTTTTGCAGGCTCTCTCGGCGGGCTGTCCGGTTCTTTTTCTCCGGCTTTTGTGCCGGACGCAAGTGCCTTGTCGCAGATCGTCAAGATCACAGTCATTTCGCCCTGGGCGTTTATCGGATTCGAAAGCATATCCCACAGTGCGGAGGAGTTTGCGTTCAAAAAAAGCCAGACATTCCGCGTGCTTTTGATCGCGGTTCTTGCCACCACAGCCCTGTATGTGTTCGTAACGCTGCTCTCCGTGACCGCTTACCCGCCGCAGTACAATTCATGGCTGGAATACATCCATGACCGCGGCAGCCTCTCCGGGCTGGAAGCGCTGCCCGCTTTCTACGCGGCAGATCATTATATGGGCAGCTTCGGCGTCGCCGTGCTGATGGCGTCCCTTCTGGCACTTATCATTACCAGCCTGATCGGCAACCTGACGGCAATCAGCCGGTTGTTCTGCGCTCTGGGAAGGGACAAGGTACTGCCCGGCATGTTTGCCGACCTGAACCACAGCTTTGCGCCGGAAAAGAGTATCTGGCTGGCCGCAGGTTTTTCTGTGCTGATCCCGTTCATCGGCAGGACGGCCATCGGCTGGATTGTAGACGTCACGACCATCGGTGCTGCGATAATCTATGGCTTTGTGTCCGCCGCGGCCATGAAGCTGGCGAGGCAGAGGTCCGACCGGACTGAACATATTACAGGTGCGATCGGATTGGCCGTGATGATTGGCTTCGGACTCTATATATTCCTTCCAAACCTGGTCTCGACCGACTCCATGGAGAAGGAAACATATTTTCTGTTCATCGTATGGAGCGTGCTGGGCTTCATCTTCTTCAGAACGATCCTGCAAAGAGACAGGGAGCAGCGATTCGGCAAGTCGATTGTCGTCTGGGTGGCCCTTCTGTCGCTGGTCCTGTTTGTAGCTTTGGTCTGGATGCGCCAGTCCATGATCTCCGCCAATCAGCAGATGCTTTCCAATATCCAGACTTATTATGAACAGACAGGCGACGGTTCTGCCCTTCGGCTTGCTGACGAGAAGTTTATCGAGGAACAAATGGCGATCCTGGATCGTGCGGACGCCAGAACCGTGCTTATGACGACAGGAATGTTCGTGTTTTCTCTGATGATCATGATGACGAACTATTCCTACATGAACAGGCGGAACCACGAAAGCGAGCGCATTGCGAACACTGATCCGATGACCGGTGTCAAGAGCAAATATGCCTACATGAGGCAGGAGAAGGATCTGGACGATGCGATCCGGCAGGAAAGAACGAAGGAGTTTTCTGTCGTTGTCTGCGATTTGAACGGGTTAAAACAGATCAACGACACCTATGGTCACAAGGCCGGAGACGACTATATCCGCGCTGCAAGTAAAATGATCTGTGAAATATTTCAACATAGTCCTGTTTTCCGCATAGGTGGTGATGAGTTTGTCGTGCTCCTGACAGGCCATGACTATAAAGAACGTGAATTACTGCTCGAAAAGCTGAATCAGGAGTCCGAAGCAAATATCGGGAACGGCAAGGTTGTTGTGGCCGCCGGTATTGCGGATTACCTGCCGGGCGGGGATGCAGATGCACATTCTGTCTTCCAAAGAGCCGACAGGCTGATGTACAGCCGGAAACAGCAACTCAAGGAAATAGGAGTGGGAAGATGAACCGAAGACCATCGTTACAGGGAGGAACGGATATGCCTATCGGATCGGACAATATGCAAGCAAGAGATAGAAAACAGATCCTGATCGTGGAAGACGAAGCGATCAACCGTGAATTGCTGACGCTGGTACTGCAGGAGAGCTATACTCTGAGATATGCAGCGACCGGGGAGGAGACCCTGAAGGAGATATTTGAAAATGCCAGATCTCTGAGCCTTGTACTCCTGGATCTCAACCTGCCGGATGTCAACGGAAAAGACATTTTGCTGAAGATGAAGCAGGAAGGCCTTCTTGACCAGCTTCCGGTCATTGTACTGACGGCGGATAAAGATGCGGAGGTCGAGAGCCTGACGATGGGAGCTATGGATTTCATTCCAAAGCCATACCCGCGGCCGGAGGTCATACAGGCACGGGTGCGCCGGACAATAGAACTGTCCGAAGGACGGGTCATTATCGGACAGACAGAGCGTGACTCGCTGACAGGGCTGTATAACAGGGAATATTTTTATCTGTATACAGAGCAGCTCGACGCCCGTCACAGCGACGCCCTGATGGACGCCATTGTGATCAACATCAACCATTTTCATATGATCAATGAGCGTTACGGACGGCAATACGGAGACGAAGTCCTAAGAAGGATCGGAGAAAAGCTGCAAACCGCCGTTTCCGGTGGGATCGGCATAGCCTGCCGGAGGGACGCAGATACATTCCTGATTTATTGTCCGCACCGCGGCGATTATACGGGGCTCCTGGAAATGATATCGGAGAACGCTGCGGGCGAAGGGAAAGATGAGAACATTGTCCGTCTGCGGATGGGTGTATACCCGCGTGTGGATAAAACAATCGATATTGAAAGAAGGATCGACCGGGCGAAGCTGGCTGCTGATACAGTGCGCAGCACTTTCACAAAGGCAGTTGCCATCTATGACAGTGCCCTTCATGAGTCCTCCATCTTTGCAGAGCAGCTGTTGATTGATTTCCCCAAAGCGATCGAAGGACATCAGTTTCTGGTGCATTATCAGCCTAAATACAGCATTCAGGGCGAAACGCCGGTGTTAAGCAGCGCCGAGGCGCTGGTCAGATGGAGTCATCCGGAGTTTGGCATGATCAGTCCCGGCGTGTTCATCCCGCTGTTTGAACGGAATGGACTGATCCAGCAGCTTGACCAGTATGTCTGGAAAGAAGCCGCCGGTCAAATCAAAGACTGGAATGACCGGCTGGGTATATCCATCCCGATTTCTGTGAATGTCTCCAGAGTGGATATGTATGATCCGAATATTGTGGATGGTTTTGTCTCGCTGGTCGCAGAAAGCGGGATCAAGAGGAGCGATTTGCTCCTTGAGGTTACAGAATCCGCCTACACAGAGGATTCTGAGTATATTATCCGAACGGTGGAGAACCTTCGTAGCGCAGGATTCTTCATCGAGATGGACGATTTTGGCTCGGGATACTCCTCTTTGAATATGCTGACAGACCTGCCTGTTGACTCGCTGAAGCTGGACATGCAGTTTATACGCAGCGCCTTCAAAAACGGCAAAAACATCCGTATGCTGGAAATCGTCATCGAAATCGCAGATTCGATCTCCGTACCCGTCATTGCGGAGGGCATCGAGACAGCGGAACAAATGTTTACGCTGAAATCCATGGGCTGCGATATGGCGCAGGGGTATTACTTTTCGAAGCCGGTCCCCGCGGACCAGTTTGAGACGTTCCTGCTGGAAAAGAACCCTGATGAGCCGCAGGCAGCTCCTGCCAGACAAGGGAACCAGCGGCACCTGTCCCACGACAAGCATACCTATGAAGCAATGCATGACCCGCTGACCGGGCTCTACA
>CAMOXX010000085.1 GCA_946629475.1 uncultured Blautia sp.
AGAGCGCTGCGTTCGGGACGCAGAGGCCGCTGGTTCAAATCCAGTCGCATCGACTTTTTTCCTCAACCATGCGGGTTTCCGGAAACGGAAGCCCGCTTTTTAAGTGGTTGGGCTGGTTGGGCAGGCTGATTGGCCCGGTCAGGCCATGAAATTGAGCCGCTGATCTACCTGTTTATTTGGCTGGCCGGGCTGGCTGGCTCATCTGGAACGACCGGGCGATCCCCCGGGATTCAACATAAACTGGTTCACCTGATCCAACACGTCATACTTCTTACTGTCTTCCGTAACGTCGAAAGTATAGTACTGGTTGTTGACTGAGGGAGTGTTGCCGATCATCGCGCCCGCGGCTTCCGCCGAAAGCCCGTTCGCCCGGATCAGGGAGTTGACCGTACGTCTGTAGGCATTGATTCCCTTGGGCGTGATTCCGATCTGGTTGCACTTGTTCTTCATGCAGGACGACAGCTGGTGTACAGTGACCCTGCCGTCGGCACCGGTGAAGATATACTCGCCAAGCCACCCGTTGGCTTCCTGAACCTCTTTCACTCTGGTCAGGAGATCACGGATTGCATCCGTATAGGGAACCGGCCTGGGTTTCTTGTTCTTCGGAATCGGCTTGATCCGGATCTCACCGGTGATCTTGTCCACGCTTTCCCGTCTGCGGACCTCAATATAACGTCCGTGGATGTCGTCCCATTTCAGGGCGACGATTTCCCCGGCTCTCATACCGGTCAGGGCAGCAAGTTCAAGCGCATAAACCGGCATGTATCCCGGCTGCTTCTCATAGTCTTTCCGGAACTGGGCGTTGAGTGCAATGAGTTGTTCAGGGGGAATGACGATGCGGTCATCCGCCCTTTCCTGCTCCTCAGTCAGCCTGTAGATCGTTTTGGCAGGAATGATCCTGGAACAGGGGTTATTCTCTTCTTCGATATACCCATGTTCCACGGCCCATTCAAACGTATTCGTGATATTATACCCCCAGAGAGCCTTTGTGGCTCTTCTGTTCAGGCAATAATCTGCCTTTTCACCGCGGAATGTAGGATGCCTGATGATGTTCACCATAAACTCCATCAGATGATCCTTGGTGATCTCTGAGACAGGCTTATCAAGCAATTCACTGTTCTCAAAATACCGCCTGTAATCACTCTCGTATTTCTGGACCGTGTTGGAGTCGACAAGCTGATCATGCTGCCTGCGCCATTGCTCATAGCAGTGTCTGAAAGTGACCATGGAGCGGATCTTTCCGTCCTCCCGGTCTTGCAGGTATCTGATCATGTCAATCTCTGTCTTTCTTTCCACCACCTTTCTCTTTTTACCGTCATAGACGTGTACCTTGTAGATTCCTTTCGAAGTCTTCCAATAATGGTATTTCTCCTGGAATTCCGCTGCTTGTCTTATCATAATTTCGTTGTTTACCGCTTCCGCTTCGATGATACCATGATCGCGGAGGAACAACAATTCATCGAAGGTCATTTCGCTGAAGCTTTTTACTGTATCTCTGTTACCGATTGTAGTAATTCTGTTATTCATATCTCCTCTTAAGGAGAAGACGTCTTCTCATACGATAGTAATGAGGATATCCTGTTGTATATGGTTGCACTTTAGCCGGCTGGAAAAAGGTGCTTCGTACCGAACGCAGCCTGTCAGGAACGCCGGCGAGGTTCCTGAATTCTCAGGCGAGCTCTGCCCTGAGAACAACCACACTGTCGAATCAATAATCAGTGTGTTATGCGAGGTAATAAAAGAAGAGCGGGGCCGACTGATCAGGTCGACTCCACCCTGTGCCTGCCGGTGGCAGACTTGAATGAAGCGTCGAATGGTGTGACTTCATCCGGCTCAAGCGCGATGAAGTCATCCTTGTCAATTGTTTCATCAGGATCCTTGGGAAAGCTGTCGTAAGGATCTTCGCTGCCGTTGTACAGCTCGATCCCCTGATAACAGAAGCCGTCGCTGCCGTACCGCTTCAGGAGGAACCGGCCGTTCATACGCTTAAAGAAACTGCTTTTGCCGCAGCTCTGCCTTTTGTTGCTGCTGCAGTAGGTTTCGTAGGCCTCGTACACTTCGCTGCGCTGGACACGCTTTCCGGGAGCTGCCCGGATGCAGGTATCCATGAATGCCTGTACATTGTCGGCGCGGTGGCGGAGCTCCCGGATCGCGGCTTTACACTGGGTACTCTGAGTAAAATGTCCCTGCTCATGCAGGCGTTTCAGGCCCTGCAGCGCCAGGTACAGGATATATTGCCACTCCATGGCCAGCTTCTCCCGCAGATGAGGATCACGGTCCTCCGGCGCGACCTTCTGATCCATGCACAGGATCAGGATGCGCCGGTAGAAGGCATCGGACTTCTCATCCAGGTTCAGGGGAATCTCATTTGCAGAGAACCCCAGCTTGGCATAACTGTGAAAGAAGCCGACGTCCTTGCCCTTGCGTTCATAGATCAGGGAGTCCTCTCCGGTCGCCTTCTTCAGGTTGTCGATGTTCTGCATCCCTAAGGATGGGATATCGGCGCAGGTGTTGAGCAGCTTCAGGTGAAGCGCGGCAGGGTAGAAGCGGTTGTTCAGATCCTGCAGGGATATGTTGGAGATGTTCTCCCTGCCGACGATGTCCTCCATCATCCCGATTACGACGGATTTCCCGGTTCCGCCAGCACCGGTGAGTGTTAAGAACTTCTGGAATCCGGTATCCGTCGTCATGGCGTAACCGGTGAATTCCCAGAGCATCCTCCGGTCATCCTCATCCGGGATGCTGGCCTGAAGGAACCTTCCGACCACTGTGGAGATGTCAGGATTGTCCGGCGGTTTCCAGGCGGGATCGTACCGGAACGGGATCTGATTCATGCAGTAATACCTGGGATCATGATCAATCCATTTCTGCTCCAGCACGTCATAGAATCCGTTCTGAAAGTTGATCCAGTGCCTGGGCTGCAGGTTCAGCTGACTCGAAGTCCTGTGCAGCCGAACCCGGTCGAGAAGCTGCTGGTATATCCTGTTGATGATCGTACTCCTCATCATCTTCGGGAAGAGGAGAGAGCGGATCAGCTCCTTCGTCTGGCTTCCGTGCGGATCCGCCTGATACCGGCCGCCGGTATAGATGTGGACGGTCATGTCAAGTACAAACAGATGCACACGATTGATGATGCAGTCCACGACCGAAGCGTCCAGGACACCGTCAGGCTGTCCCTTCTGGTTATATGTATGAAGCGGTGTGCGTATCGTATCGTCCACGTGAAACCAGCTGTTGTCCGTGCCCGGATCAGGCTCCGTTTGGCCGGCACAGGTGGTATCATCTACAGTTTGCTTCTGAAACCGCGCCGCGCCGCGCGGTCCTTCATACCGGTAGATAAAGGATGTGAGTGCCTCCTTCAGCTCATCCTGGTATTCAAGATCAGCCAGGTATTCCCTGTCCTTAAACAGCCGCCAGCCCTGGTGATAACGAAGATCAGGATTATCCCTGAAGAAGGAGTTCAGCCGGTTATTTTTCCATTTTTGGGAGCAGGCCGGCACATATATGTAATCCATCCTGCAGGTTCCCTTCAGGTCGATGCTGTTCATGTACGAGATGAACGTTTCTATGCTGTAATACATATCCTGTGAATCGGAATCCTCAGCAAGTGCCTGGGAACTGAAGCCGCAGCCGGCGATGGCCAGGGCCAGATCCGGATCATCCACAAGAAAGAGATAGCTGCTGTTTAAGTTGGCCGGCTCCTGCCCCATGTATTTCGTCATCCATTGCTTATTCATAAGTACCTCCTTTAGTCCTGCGCCGGCGTTGCCGGCAGCTTTTGGCCATTTCCGTTTTCTGGTGATAGAAGTGATATTTATGACATTTTTCTTTCATACCCGGCTATGTAAAAAAGAAGAGTATAGAAGAAATAAAAAAAGACAGCCGGAAAAACTGTCATTTTTGTCACTTGTATGATTGCCTCAATGGCTATATGGCTGATTGTTATTATGCTCGGTCATCGAACCCGGTCATGGGTTCGTTCGGGATTCTTGTGACCGAGCACCTTCTCCCTGAACAATTCAGCGACATCCTGAATTGAAACCGGGATATAATCCCTCAGCCATCTGCCGACCTGAAAAATGAACTCCTTGATCATCGGAAACTGGTCGAACACATCCCAGACCATGAAGATCTCAGAATTGACCCCGATGACAGCCTTGCGTTTCTCTTTCAGATCCCTGATCTCCTGCGTCAGAGCCTTGCTTTCCGCAGCCTGTGCTTCATTTGATACTGCGAGCTCGCGGTTCTTCGTCTCCAGATCCTGCGCTTCCCTCTCCAGCACCCACTTGCGGAATTTTGCTGATTCCAGTTCTTCCTCCATCTGCCTCAGCGCGGCGCCGGTGGAAGTGTGGTAGAGCCGTTGCTTTGCCTCAGCTTCCGCTTCCTCAAGTGCGGAGAGTGTGTTTTCCTCTTCGGCGATCTGCCGCTTCACATGCTTCAGCTTTTCCTCTTTACGGCGGATGTAATACTCCTTTGAGTAATCGACGTTTCTGCCGTCCTCCTTTGGCTTAAGCGTGTCGCCGTAGAAGATCTCGGGGTTTTTCTCCATCCCGTCCAGCGCGCGGCGGCGCAGGACGTCCTGCAGCTTCTCCAGGGTGTCCTTTGTGAACACCTTCGTCTTCGCGCATTGCTTTGACATACCCCGCTGGTAGCCGGAGGCGACCGGCACGCCGATCACATGCATGTGGGGGCTGGCCTCATCAAAATGAACCACCGCGTTCGCGATCACGAATCCCGGGACATACTGCTGCAGTGCGTTCAGCTGATCCCGGAAGATATATATCATCTGCCGCCTGCGATACTCAGGGATATTCTCCCAGAATTCCTGATCACCCAGCTGGATGATCGCCTCCACCGCGAGGTCACTTTTCGCGTTTTCGGATACGTATCGCATGTAATTGTTGATGCGGCGGTCAGCGCGTTTCTGCTTCTGGTTGTATTCCCGGAGTGCCTGGTCAAACTGGTCGTGAAAGACTCTTTCAACATCGTGGAAGAGGTTGTCCGTGCCGGCCAACTGTACGATTTTGTCGGAGTCGTAATGACCGGTCCTGTTCCCTGGAGAAGAATACTTCCTCAGGTTATGTTTTGACGCCGTAGACAGCTGCTTCGCTGCCGTGATGGCGTTCTGTTTGCTGCTGATATGGAACGTATATGAAATCTGCATCTTAACTTCCTCCTGTGTGGGTTATGCTGTGTACTAAGCTGAAATCCATGGATCCATGCCAAATCCAAAGTGAGATCCATTTGGATTTACATGAAATCCATTTGGACCTGAGCGAAATCCATTTGGACCTGAGCGAAATCCATTTGGACTTGAGTGAAATCCATTTGGACCTGAGCGAAATCCATTTGGACTTGAGTCAAATCCATTTGGAACTATTACAGATCCATGGCGATGCCAAGGATGATCACCATGATCATGATGTTGCCGCGGCCGATGATCCCTTTGATCACCATGATCATGATGTTGCCGCGGCTGATGATCCCAGTGATCAATGTGATCACGATGTTGTCGGGGCTCCACTGGGTCAATTCCAGGTCTCTGTTGGGTCTGCAATGGGGCTTCACTGGGTCTCTGTCAGGCCTCAATCGGGGCTCCGTTGGGTCTCTACTGGGTCTCAACCGGGTCGGTACCGGGTACCGAAGGCTGGGTACCGGGTACCGGGAATGGACTTTTTTGTTGCTTTTGAGGGCGGTGTATAACCCCCTATGGATAATGGCACGAGTTCCATTATCCCCGGGGGCTCTCCGAGGGACTGGCCGCCGGGGACGGCCAGGCAGCCAGCGTGTGATCATCTCCGCCGCGATTGGGCGCCGGTGATGACCAGAAGCAGCGGATCGCAGGGAAACCTGCGCCGCCGCTTCCGCCACGCTGACTGCTCAAGGGCGCTGCCCTTGAAACCCGCAAGGGGCTGGCCCCTTGACCCGGCATCGGATCGAAGTCCGGGGGCCTTCGACCGCTGATCAGCCATTCTGACGAATGTCGCTCATTCGGATCATTTCTCCAACGGTGCCAACCTGAACAGCAAAACAGAGCATCTGTCTTCATAGACAAAATGCTCTGTTTATCCTGCCGCGTTTTTGATTTCCCAATTCTCCCGGACTGTCCGGTTCTCTAAAACAGTTTGATATCTGTGCCATCTCATCTTCGCTGCTGCGGGTGAAAGATGAACTCTTCTACCGATATCTTCCCAGCTCTTGCTGTAGTAGAACCGCAGCCAGATGATCCTCCGGAGTGTGTCGGATGGGACATCCTTCAGGTGCTGCCGGAGCGCATCATGATATTTTTGGTATTGATCGCAGGCCCGGATCATCTTGCGGTATGCTTCACGTTTTTTGCAGACAAGGTATTCCTGCGGCCCGGACCAGTTCTTCTTGTTTCTGTAGTGCCGTGCGGTAACATTACCTGCAACTGCCTGATCATATTCCCGGTATTCGTCAGAGTAGATCCTGACCCGCTGCTGGTATTCGATAAACTTTCTAATCGCTTCTACGATCATGTTCCTTCTTGCCTCCTTCCCCTTGCTGCAATAGTCTGAGAAGGCTGTCAAAGTTTACAAGATACTTCTTTCCGGATCGGATATATACGATTCGCCCCGAATCGCAAAGATCCTTGATCAAGATGTAAGTGAGACCTGTTCTCTGAGATGCTTCCCGGATACTTACCATCGTTGGGACCATATGATCTGTTCTTACAATCATAATTCGTACTACTCATTTCTAAAATATTACGCAGAGATGGATAGTATCATGATACACACGGATTCGTAACATGTCAATGGTAAAATATAAATATTTGCGTATTAGTCTGCGACATGTTATATTTACGATATAGGAAAGATTATATTGAGAGAAATGAGTAATTGCTTATCCGGTAACAGAAAGGGGAAATCGATGGGATACGGATTAAACTTGAAAAAAGCGATACAGGACAACAGAACAACCGTCTATAAAGTGGCTAAGGAAACCGGAATCAGTTCGACTACATTGTATTCATGCATCCAGCGTGATTCCGAACCGAGCCTGGAGAACGCCATGAGGCTGTCATCGTATCTGGGAGTGAAGCTGAGTGATCTGTGTGATACAGATGGTATTCCAGGTTCAACCCTGATTGGAGAAGAAGGAATCCCTAATACGGGGATAGAGTACATGAGTGAGGATCCAAACTGGGGGCTCCGCGATAAGATAGAATATAAGCTGGTTCCGATCCTTCTGGGCTATAAGACCGTAGATCTCGACCGCTTTGTGGTTCCGCTTTTGATGAAATATCTGATCTTGAGCAACAGAGGTATGGAAATCGCACTTGAAGTGATTGATGCGCTGCACTCAACACATCCGGACGGCATGCGGGAGGACTTCCTGGACGAGGCAATGCACGGCGCATTTACGCCTGGGCAGACCCGCGAGTATTACAAGGAATTAATGGATGAACTGGATCGAAGGAAGACTGACACCATATGAAGAGAATCGCAATACCGTCTGGAGGTTTGGGAAATCCTATAGTATGGTTAAGGTGTCAAAAGTAACTGGGCCGGTTACCTGGGATTCGCTAACCCTGATTACAGGAAACTGGTGAAGGAGGTATTTGACCGGATCGGGAAAGATACCCTCGGCTATGATGCTGATTGTTTCTGCGTTCAGGTTCTGGTTTCACAGCAGTCTCCGGATATCGCACAGGGTGTTGACAAGGGAGGTGCCGGAGACCAGGGCATGATGTTTGGCTAATGTGTATGATGTGCGGTCTCAGATGCGTATGAAAATGAAGAAACCTCGTACACTTCCGCTGATTATGGCCACAAGTATAAATGACAGTGCGATAGCCAAGTCACATAGGGGGCGGGTTGTCAATATTCTTGATAGTGACGGGAATGATAACGTTATTGGTGTTTATGGCGACAGACAACTTCTTTCTGTGCTGGCGTCAGAAGCAGTATTGGATAATCTAGAGGCTGTGTTTCAAGATGAAGACGAAGCTATTTTAACGTCATCTTTAACAGGTATGGAGATGTTTTATCCAGTGATGGATGAACATGAAGTAGGGCATATCGAATACAGAGTCAGATTAATAGACTATAATGATTTCGACAGGAATTTCCTTGCCAGAGGTCTGTTTGAGAAATACTGCAAAGAAAATGGAATCCAGATTCAGAAAAAGAGCCGGTTTACTGCTGACATGTATATCTACCGTGTTGCTGTAGATTCTGCTACAGAATAGAAAGCATATGAACCGGAGCAGATTACGGTTTTTTGCCCTGAAGGAGTGTAACCCTTCAGGGTTTTTATTATTCCCACACCCTATATCAGAAGATACATAGGGGGTATACAATAATAGTTATTTTCTTAACGATGATGGGGTTTTATAATGCTTCTGAAAAGATGGAGTACATTTTCCACAGGACTCATCTTTTTGTTGTGAAGCTGGCAGCCGATCATTCGGTTGCCAGTCTTTATAACAGTATTCGATCATAGTCGTATCGAAACAGACAGAGCGGACAGGCAACCGGAGGCATTTTTCTAACACATATCTGATTGGAGGTAATCATATGGCACGTTTTACACTTCCTCGTGATGTATATCATGGCAAAGGATCTCTTGAAGCGCTCAAGACATTTAAAGGCAAGAAGGCGATCATCTGCGTGGGCGGCGGTTCCATGAAGCGTTTCGGATTTCTCGACAGGGCGGTAGGATATCTTAAAGAAGCCGGTATGGAAGTAAGCATTTTCGACGGGATCGAACCGGATCCTTCTGTTGAGACCGTTATGAGAGGCGCACAGGCTATGGCAGAGTTCGGGCCGGACTGGATCGTTGCGATCGGCGGTGGTTCTCCCATCGATGCTGCCAAAGCAATGTGGATCAAATACGAATATCCGGAGTGTACATTTGAAGATATGTGTAAGGTGTTCGGCATTCCGGAACTGAGAAAGAAAGCCCATTTCTGTGCGGTGTCTTCTACTTCCGGAACAGCAACAGAAGTAACAGCCTTTTCAATCATCACGGATTATGCAAAGGGCGTTAAGTATCCGATCGCTGATTTCGAGATCACGCCTGATGTTGCAATCGTCGATCCGGAACTGGCGGAGACCATGCCGCAGAAGCTGGTTGCCCATACAGGTATGGACGCTATGACGCATGCCATTGAAGCTTACGTTTCCACGGCAAACTGTGACTATACCGATCCGCTGGCCATTCATGCCATCGAAATGATCATGAAGGATCTGGTGCCTTCCTACAATGGAGATATGGATGCGCGCCACCGTATGCACAATGCACAGTGTCTTGCCGGTATGGCGTTCTCAAACGCCCTTCTGGGTATTGTTCATTCTATGGCACACAAGACGGGCGCTGCTTTTGCCGATTACGGTGCACACATTATCCACGGCGCTGCGAATGCTATGTACCTTCCTAAGGTCATTGCCTTCAATGCTAAAGATGAGATGGCAAAAAAACGCTATGGCGTGATCGTTGATTACATGGGCATTGCAGACGGGAATGCTTCTGATGATGAGAAGGTTGCTGCATTGATTGCTTACCTGCGCAAGATGAATGACGACCTGAATATTCCGCACTGCATCGGCCATTACGGCGCAGACAGCTATCCGACGCAGACAGGCTTTGTCCCCGAGGATGTATTCCTTGGAAGGCTGCATGATATCGCCGTGAATGCGATCGCAGATGCCTGCACAGGTTCCAATCCGCGTCAGCCGTCTGTTGAAGAGATGGAAAAACTGCTGAAATGCTGCTACTACGACACGGAAGTTGATTTCTGAGAACTCTGAACCGTGTTTTACATCTCAGTGGGGAGTATCAATCCTCCACTGAGAGCAGCCTCCGGCAGGATGCCGGGGATGCGCAGTGGAAGGCGCCTGCGGCGCCACGCATCCCTTCGTCAAGTATGCCGGTGGCAGACTTGACCCCCACACATTGCGGGAGAGAAAAAGAGGTATGCTTTGGAACAAAGAGACAGTAGAGGTCTGACAGAAAAAGAGTTCCTTGCTGCATATGCTAAAAAGAACTATCTGCGGCCATATCTGACAGCGGATGTTCTTTTGTTGACAGAAGATAAAAGCCGGGTGCTGCTTGTTAAGAGGAAGGGCCATCCTTTTTTGGGGAAATGGGCCCTTCCCGGCGGCTTTTCGGTGCCGGAAGAATCGCTTGAGGAAACAGCACTTAGAGAGATGCGGGAAGAAACAGGCATTGTGGATCTTCTTCCGGAGGACATACATGAGATCGGAATATTCAGCAGACCCGGAAGGGATCCCCGGGGCTGGGTCGTGACCGGCGCCTATATGGCACTGGTCGATTCTGACAGAATGAAGGTAAATGCGGGAGACGATGCGGCGGACGCCGGATGGTTTTCTATCGTGCATGAAGATGATGGAACGCTTCTTCTGCAGAAGGATGATGAGACGCTGCTGTTTTCTGATCTTGCTTTTGACCATGCAGATATTTTGACCAGAGCACTGCAGGGAACACATATGTCTTAATACATGAGGACTTTTTAAAGAAGGATGGAAACTATGTACAGGATTGCTAAGAAAAAAGTTTTGAAT
>CAMOXX010000086.1 GCA_946629475.1 uncultured Blautia sp.
ACGCCGGCAGGAACCCGGAACGCCTTCACGTTGGCCGTATCGAACATTCCGTCCTTAATCTCCTGCTGTCTTCCAAGAAGCAGGATAAAATCCTCGGTTCCAAGATTAAACTCACTGCATCTGTGGTATTCCAGACAGTTGAGCTTTGTGTTGTGTCCGTTGCAGAAGCCGAACTGTGCCGGCACGCCTCCGAACAGGGTAAGGCTCAGGCGTTTTGCCTCATCGAGGGATGTGATCGGATCAAAATCCGGCACATAAACAGTACCCTCCGGCAGGGGAGTTTTTTCCTTCAGAACCTTCAGGATTTCGGAAACCTCAGCCCCTTCGATCACTCTTCCATATGGAACAAATTCAGGATCCGTCACATTAAAAATTTTCATATGTCTGCCTCCTTTTTTAAGCCATCTGTTCAGCATTCTCACTTGAAATGCTTCTCCACGATACTAACATATGGTAAATTATACCAAAAGGAGAGGCAATAGTAAAGCGGACATGCGCAATCCGCTTCATCATTTTGACAGTCTTTCCAGCATCTCATGGTGCCTTCTGACCTGTTCTCCCATATGCTTTCGGAATACTTTATCCATAATATGCGAGGAGAGCCATACAGCTACACCCGGCATGATGAAAACCGTAATGGGGATAAGCCATACCACAAAAGCCGCAAAGCAAAAGAGCAGCAGGATTCCCAGTGAAGTCGTTTCCCGGTGCTTATTTATGTTCAATTTTGACCTTGTTTTACAGAATTCCTTTGATGAAGATTTCCAGCCCGATCCCTGTCAGAATACACCCTCCCAGTACCGAAGCTTTCCAGGAAAGGTGCGTCCCTGCTTTCTTTCCTATTATAAGTCCGCCTGTGCAGACGGCAAAGGTGACTCCGGCAATGATCAGGGATGCCCTGTTCGCCATCATAAGGTCATACTCTGCAATCGTAAATCCCACAGACAGCGCGTCAATCGAGGTTGCGATCCCCTGAAGCAGCAGGACCGATCCGGACAAAGAAGGATGCTCCGGTTTTTCTTCCGTGCTGTTTCTCTCACGCCAGCCCTCCAGCAGCATTTTGATACCGATAAAGGAAAGAAGCGCCAGGGCTATAAAGGGAACAGCCTTTTCAAAGGCCGAGAATATTTCCGCAATCGTGTGTACGCAGATCCACCCGATCATCGGCATCGCATACTGAAAAAAAGCGTACACCCCGGCGATCATGCACATCCGCTTCCGCGGCATAACGGGTTCATGCAGTCCGTTGGCGAGGGATACCGAAAAGGCATCCATCGCAAGACCAATGCCAAGCAGTGCACTGTTTATGATAAACGTATAATTCATAGTATTCTCCCGGACCGGTCTGACAGAGCATAGTCTCACGCCCTGATCTGCACTTTTCCCTTCCATTTGCCGGAGAGGAACCGGATGAGACCGATCAGCATTGATAATGTCCATCCGATAGGCGTGGCCCACCAGATTCCAAAGTACCCCAGCCAGGAGGAAAGCATAAAGGGAAAAATTCCGCGGGACAGAATTTCCGCAAAGCTCATGACCACGGTAGGACGCACATCCGAAACATTTCTCAGAAAATGCTGGAACACGAACACTACCCCCAGCACAGGGCCAAAGCATACCGTGATGCGCACCAGAGGAACAGCAACCTGAAAGACTTCCGGATCGCCCGAAAACAGCCGGATCAGCTGCGGCGTGAATACAAAGGCAAGCCCTCCCATGACGCAGCTGTAGACCAGGGATATCCGGATTCCCGCATGAAATCCCTGAATGGTTCTCTCATAATCTCCTGCCCCGATATTCTGTCCGCAGAACACGCCTGTCGCCATTCCGATCGCAAAAGCCAGGCAGAAACAGATATTCTCCACCTTGTTTCCCACCGTGAACGCTCCTACGACCGTTGAACCGTAATGGTTCACCGCCGCCTGGATAAACATGGTGGAAACCGTCACGACAACCGTCGAAAAGGTTGCCGGCAGTCCTACACGGATCATCTCATGTGCCACCTCCGGATCAACCCGGAACTCTGCCGGAGAAAACTTCATTTCCGGCATCTTTCTGTGAACATAGAGCAGGCAGTAGATTCCCGAAAGCAGCTGGGAAACCACGGTAGCGGCTGCCACTCCCGCCACCCCGAGTCCTGCGAAAAGCACCAGCACAAGATCCAGAACAATGTTGGCAAGGCTTGCCGCCACGAGCGCAATCAGAGGTATAAAGGAGTTTCCGATCGAGCGCAGAAAGGAGGCCATCCCGTTATAGAGGCACGTTGCCAGAATTCCCGCCGACATCAGAATCAGATAAGTACGTGCTCCCGGATAAACATCTTCCGGAGTACCCAGGAGTTTCAGGATCGGCCCGCAGAAAACAAGCCCGAGA
This sequence comes from uncultured Blautia sp., assembly GCA_946629475.1. GTDB lineage: Bacteria > Bacillota > Clostridia > Lachnospirales > Lachnospiraceae > Blautia_A. The sequence goes on from CAMOXX010000086.1 coordinate 2,374, forward strand.
ACGGTAAACACTGCGCCGATCAGCAGCAGGATCTTCCAGGTGGTAATGTATGCCGACCGGACCTTTCTTCTGTCACCGCTCCCAAAAAGCTGGGCTATGATAACCGAAGCACCGCTGCAAAAGCCGTTGATCAGCGAGATAATCAGGCTGTATCCCGGACCGCTGGCTCCCACGGCGGCCAGGGCTTTGATGCCGACAAAACGGCCCACCACAACCGCATCCACCATATTGTAAAGCATCTGGAAAACATTGCCGACAAACAGCGGGACCGCAAAAATCAGAATCTGTTTCCAGGGAACACCCGCTGTCATATCATGCTGCTTCTTCATCACAAATCCTCTCATTCCGTGCCGCTGCTCAAAAAAGAGAGATGCCGTTCCCGGCATCCCTCCTGTTTTCTACATCAATGCTTTTTAAACTTTCCGACCTTCATCAGGCGGCTCGGCAGCTTCGGCAGCTTGCCGGAGGTCATGATAATCGCTTCCTCCTCGCAAGCCTCGATACATTTGCCGCACTTGGTGCACTCAAACTCATCGATCATATGAATGAAGCCGGCCTTACCTTCGATGCATTCTGCCGGACATACATCCGTACATTCCTCGCATCCGTTGCAGGTATGGGGATCGATATAGATATGTACAAAGGCACCGCAGACACCTGCAGGGCATTTATTCTTTTTAATATGTGCTTCAAACTCGCTTCCGAATTTGTTCACCGCGCTGAGAGCGATATCCGGGGATTTCTGTCCGACGGTACACAGCGTCTGGGTAATCATCGCCTCACCGATTTCCTTCGTGAGATCCAGATGGTTCGTTTTTCCTCTGGCCGCGGTGATTTCCTTCTGCATATACTCGAGCTGGATCAGACCCTCGCGGCAGAACACGCATCTTCCGCAGCTGCGGGTGCGGTACTTGCCGAGAATCTTATTCGTCTCGTTTACAATACATTCTTTTTCTGTCAGAACACCGATCCACGCAGTCGTCGCGTCACAGGCCTTGAGCTCCTTCGCCTCCTCCGGCGTATAATACTGGTATCCCAGATAAACCGCCTTGGCTCCGTCCAGAGATACAAGCTCAGATACAGGTGTATCCGCTGCAACTTTGGCGAGGGCCTTGTCCGCTGTTTTGATATAAGTGCCTTCGGCATACTCACCGTCAACCAGATCTGCCAGATCACATGCGGTCACAATGTGGAGGATCAGATCCTGCTCCGCCTCACGCACATTGATGATATCGTTCACAAGGATTACATTGTGGTCTCCCGCAGCGCTGCGCAGCTGGTCCGTAAGTTCCTTCTCCTCCTCAGGAAGATAGAGGAATTTCGCGGCTGCGCCGGCAAGGAAGCCCGCGATCTCAATTCCGGAAAGTACTTTCTCCGGTTTTTCACGCAGAAGGTCCAGAAGAGCGCAGTCCACATCCGCGTTGTTGAGGCCCGCATAGACATAAACGTCCCCGTCCTTCGCGGTCGCGCGGAACACTTTATCCATCAGAGGCTCCGGACAGAGTCCATACTCCTGGAGGGAAGCCGCCTGAATTTTCTCGACAAGGGCTGCATAGCCCATTGCTTTCGCATTTTCAAATGTCGTCATACAGCTTCACTCTCCTTTGCAAAATCGCCCCAGGTCTTCGGGCGGGAAATACACAGTCTAAGGTCACACTGCAGGCAGCGTCCGGCCTCGCACTTTGCTTTGCCATCGTCGAAGCCCTGATCCATCGGCCCGCACTCTTTCCAGTTGTCGACACGCTCCGGTGCCGGCACCACGCGAGGCTCGGTCCGCGGGATATCCGCGAATCCGTCGATGCTGCCGATATACGGGTTCTTCACCTGCTCCGGCGCAAGGCTCTCTTCAATATTTCCATCGCCGCCAAGATACTTGTCGATCTCGGAGATCGCGGTTCTGGCTCCTGCGATACCCTTGATCACAGAGGTCGTACCTGTCATCGAGTCGCCGCCGGCCCAGATGCCCTTCACGGAAGTAGCACCCTTTTCATCCGCCGCAATATAGTTGCCGTGGGTCAAAGCAAGTCCGAAGATCTCCGGGTTCATCGGGATCGTCGGCCTCTGGCCTGTTGCAAAAATAACCGTATCGCACGGAAGAATCTCGTTCGTTCCGTCGATCCTGTCAAATACCATCCGGCCGTTTTCCTTGCGGAAATTGCCGACACTCATAATCTCAACACCGGTCACATGGCCGTCCTCGCCGAGAATCTGCGGGAAGGTCTTGGAGTTGTGAAGGACAACGCCTTCCTCCTCAGCCCACGCTCTCTCCTCATCGGTCGCGGTCATGGCATCATATGCCTCAAGGCACGCCATGTCAACCGTCTTCGCTCCAAGACGGAATGCAGCGCCCGCGCAGTCGATCGCCACGTTTCCGCCGCCAAGAATGACAACCTTCTCTCCGACCTTCGCGGTACCCTCTTCAAACGCCCTCAGGAAGTCCGCATTGACCTGTACTCCCTCGAGATCATTTCCGGGGATCGGAAGCCTTGCGCCCTGGTGGGTTCCTACCGAAACATATACCGCGTCGAAGCCTTCTTCGAGAAGCTTCGGAGCGTTCTCTACAGCCGTCCCGGTTTTTACCGTGATGTCTCCAGCCTCAAGAATGTCGGCGATCTCATGATCGAGGACTTCCCTCGGAAGACGGTAGGACGGAATTCCGTATCTGAGCTGGCCGCCCAGCTTTTCGGAAGCGTCAAACACGGTTACGGAATGGCCGAGCTTCGCCCCGTAATACGCGACAGTCAGACCGGAGGGGCCGCCGCCGATAACAGCGATCTTCTTGCCCGTTGCAGGTTTGTGGAATGCTTTTTCCTTCCATGCTCCGTCATCATGCTCCGCCGCGAATCTTTTCAGGTTGCGGATAGAGACAGGCTCATTCAGATACTGGTGCTTGCACTCAAGCTCACAGCTGTGGACGCAGATATAGCCCAGGCTGTGCGGGAACGGTACCTTCTCACGTACGGTAGCGTTTGCAGATGCATAGTCTCCCTGCTCGATAAAACGGATATACCTCGGGACATCAATATGCGCAGGACATCCCTTGCGGCACGGAACCACATAATCCTCTTTTCGAACTTCGGAGCTGGCCAGCTTGTCGCGGATGGTACCGGTGGGACATACTTCGACGCAGGCCTGGCAGAAGCGGCAGTTGGCATCCTTCAGAAGCCTCTGGTGAAGCGCGCCGGTATAGACCTCAAGGTCCTCTCTCTTCTGATACTGAAGGACATTGACCCCGCGGAGGTCACCGCAGGCACGCACACAGCGGCCGCAGAGAACGCAGCGGTTCATGTCATGCAGGATCAGCGGGTTCTTGTCGTTTGCGGCAAAGCCCTTTGTGCGCATTTTCAGACGCCCGGTTTTCGGACCGATATACTGAATCAGCATCTGCAGCTCGCAGTTGCCGTATTTCGGACATGTCGAACAATCCTCCGGATGTCCGGCGAGCAGAAGCTCCAGTGCCAGCATCCGCAGGCGTTTCACCTCGTCCGTCTGCGTACTGATTACCAGTCCGTCCTTTGCCTCAAGTTTACAGGAGGGTACGGGATTTTTCTCCCCTTCCACTTCCACTATACACATACGGCAGGAGCCAAGCGGCAAAAGATCCTTATGATGACACAGATGCGGGATATAAATTCCCGCATCCAGTGCACACTCAAGAACATTTTTGCCATCCGGAACCTCAAGCCTTATGCCATCAATCGTAATAACAGCCATCGTCTCTACCTCCAGATTCAAAGCGGCAGGTGCACAGTTTTACCGTGCACCGCCGTGTTCAGGTTTGATCCGCTCAATCAGTCTTCGTCGTCAATGTATTCTACTGCCTGCATGCCTGCAATACGGCCGGTGTTGACCGCAAAGCCCATGGAGTTTCCGGGAAGAAGGAACATATAGCTGTCATCATAGATATTGCATGCATCTGCGCCGGCAGCGTAGAGGCCGGGGATCGGATCCATCTCGGTATCCAGAACCTCACAGTTTTCATTGATATGGATTCCGCCTACGGTGCCGTAGCCTCCGGGGCGCACTGCTGCCGCATAGTACGGAGCCTTGGTCAGCGGACGGAGATATTTTTTCCTCTTGAAGAATTCTTCATCGTATCCGTCGCAGTAGTCGTTGTAGTTGTCAACGGTCTCAAGGAGGTTCTCCTCGTTAATACCGCACTTCTCAGCCAGTTCTTCCAGAGAATCAGCCTTGAAAAGACCCTTGTTTCCGGTTTCCTCGGCGATCTTAACGCCTTCCGCGAAGTCAGAGACATCCGGGTTGAAGCGGACCATGCTGATCTCGTCAACGCCGTTTCTCATATAATATTTCACGATGGAGGAATCAACGATGCTGTAAAGCACACGGCCCTTGGCATGCGTACACGCATTGCTCAGGTATGTGGTGTTCTGCATCTGCTCCTCGTCCATGACACGTTTGCCATCCTTGTTAACCAGGAGGTTCGGCTGCATCAGAACGTTCGGAACACTCTGCGGAAGCTCATCGATGCCTTCAAAGTTGGCAGCCTGCTCGATACGGACCGGAAGACGGTTTCCGCCGGCATCCCATGCCATCTTGATTCCATCACCGACATTGCCCGGGATCGCGAAGTTGAACATATCCACACCGAAGGTGTATCCTGTCTGCTCTTTGATGAAATCCGGGTTGGCTCCGCCGCCGCCGCAGGCAATAACTGCTGCCTTGCAGGCGATCGTGATCTCTTTGCCTTCTTTATCTACAGCGAGAACGCCGCAGACCTTGCCCTCATCGTCCTTCAGGATCTTCTTGCCGGCAGTCTCAAGCATAAATTTCACGCCGAGTTCCTGAGCTCTTGCATAGAGAGCCTTGTTCATGAAGGAAGCAGCACGGGGTCCGATACCCTGGTCTGTCTTTACGATATGCCATGTAGCCTCGGACTTGGTAAAGTACTTGTAAGCGCCTTCGAACTCAACGCCCATATCCTCCAGCCATTCGATCGTCTCTGCGGACTGCTCGAAGTAGCGTTTTACCAGACGGCCGTCTACATTGTAATGGGTGTACTCCATGAACATTTTCAGTGCTTTTTCGACTGTGATATCGATCATCTGCCTCTGCTGATAATGGCTTCCGATCGCAAGGGGACCCATACCCATGTTGGCTGCGCCGCCTACAGCTGCGTTCTTTTCGATCAGGATAACCTCTGCTCCATCTTCTGCTGCCTGTACTGCTGCTGAAAGTCCTGCGGGACCACCTGCAATTACTACTACCTGTGTCTCAAAATCTGCCATAGCTACCCTCTTTCTCCGGCTTTTCCACCGGCATCCTGTCTAATGGTTCCGTTTCCTGTGAGCAAATTTGTACATTCCGCTCCATGTTTTATATTTTATCCTGAGTATCGTTATTGCACTTTGTCTATTATGCCCTGTTTTTCACTGACTTTCACCCTTTTAAAAACAGTCTTTTCAGCAAAGTCAATTATAATTCTCCATTTTTGACCTTCTTTTTTATTCGCCGTTCTCTCCGATATAGCGCACCCGGATCAGACAGATCTCATTCGGCGAAAGAATTTCATCCACCATCAGATGGTTTCCGTTGGTCTCGAATTTCCGGATGGTAAGGTAAGGCTCACAGATTCTGCGGAAATATTTTATATCGTTCCGGGACAGTTCGTTGTCGAACCCCATCTCACGCCACACATCCAGCACACTGCCGTGCTTTTCACTGATCCGGTATACCTTGACCCGGTACCATCCGCTTTTGATCCCGTTCAGGTGAATATTCATCTTCAGGCTGTGTCGGCCTTCATAATACTTCCAGGTCTCATCCTTCTCGACCGCCGTCTCCGGAGTCAGAAAATAATTGTAATTCAGTACCTGCTGATTATGGCAGACGATGGAGTAATTGTTGTGCCTGTCCGTCGTAACCAGGCAGTTTTTTGATTTTCCAACATAGTACGGAAACAGCTTGTTCAGGAAATCAAGTGCGAAAGCCGCCGGCTTCAGCACACCTTCCTTTGTGATCAGCCCCGTACCTCCGAACAGCATATCCTGCGTATCATAGTAGGCATACATTCTGTCACTGCCGGCGCCGAATCCCATAGACTGCACACTGCCGTAAATATCGATGACATTTTTAATGATATAGGCTCCCTTGAATGTGGTATCATTCATAATATTCCGCACACTGGGAGTAAAATTCCATTCACAGATGAACAGAGGAAGATCCCCGAACCCTGCCGTCGCCAGACGGACTTTTTCGAGGTTCAGAAGATGAAGGAAATTTTCATTGTCCGTCACGCGGCGGGCAAATATATCCTTTCCGTCCTCACCGCGCTGGTAGGCATAGTACATGACCGAGATAAAATCGGGCCGGCACTCCCTCTGATTCCAGCGGGTCAGAAATTCCAGGCGCTCGTCGCCTCCGAAATCCATACGGATTCCATAGCCGCCCAGCATAATTTTATCATTTACCCCTTTTACAAGGCGGTATGTCAGGTCAAATTTCTGAAAATACCCCTCCCAGTTCGCCGGATTATCCCGGATGTCTTCATCAAACCAGAGCTCCATTCTCCAGTCATCGAGGACATGGGCTCCGTATCGGGTAGAAAGATGCCTCATGAAAGCACGAAGCAGCCGCTCCCACTGCTCCAGGGTAAAGCACTCTTCCTCCCTTTTGTGCATCTTCCCGATCTCATAATGGATCGTACTCGGCTTCATGCCAAGCTCGATAAAGGGCTTCATACCCTGCTCCTGGACAAAGTCCAGAACGGAGTCAATCTGGCTGAAATCATAGCTTGTCTGGTCGGGCAGGATATAAAAATCCTTTGAAAAAATGCTCCAGAACCGTACATAAGTGAAATTCAGCGCGCTCTTCAGGATCATCAGATGCTCCCGCATGGAAGAGTGGAGCAGGTTCGACGCACTCCCGAAATTGATCGTATCACCCCAGTACGACGACATCTCCTCAGAAACATCTGCCTGGAAGCTTTCCTCCGCTTTATGGACACTGCCGGGAGCATCTTCAACCGTTTCCGGCTGCTCTGCACGCAGGATATTCTGCTCGATTCTCTTTTCCAGCGCCAGGTTTTCCTGCGTATTCTGCGTTTCCTTATCTTTTATGTTTGCTCTTTTCCGGAACTCCGTCGGTGTAACACCGTGTATCTTTTTGAATACTTTGTTAAAAAGCGCAGCAGAAGTAAACCCGCAGTCATAAGCGATCCGGGTCACCGGGACATCCGTGTACAAAAGTTCGTCCACAGCATGCAGAACACGCACATTTGTCAGGTAATTGGCAAAGCTCATGCCGTAGTTTTTCTTAAAAAAGCGTGACAAATAGCCATTGGAAAGATAGAGCTTTTCCGAAAGATCCTTCATGCTGATCGGCTGATCATAATTTAAATTGATATAATTATTGATCTGGGCAAGCCGCTCCTCATAGCGGTCTCCCTCCTCGTTCCCCTGAATATCTGCCGTTTTCACCATAAAATTGGCTGTCAGATGATCGAGGATTGCATAGCAGTCTGCCCGGAACCGGAATGTGTGGGCAAAATCCGCCGACTCAACATAATGCTTCAGCAGCCGCTTCAGCATATTTCTCAGTTCCTGATATCTCTCATTCTCCGAACCCGGAGAGCTGCACCAGAAGAGAACGTCCTGACCCTGAAAATGCTCGCAGATCATCATATAGTCGATCATCAGGCGCATGATCAGAGGATTGTCAACTGATTTCAGTGTATGCTTTTTGTTGGAATTGACTACCAGGATATCATCTGCTTTTAGAAAGGTGCTTTTCTGCTCCACCTGAGCATTCACGGCACCTTCCATCACGAAGAGAACTTCTACTTCGCTGTGAGTATTCGGTTCCTCCGACGGTGTACCGACAACAAACATCTGGAATTTTTCTTTTTTCAGCAAAACCAAACATCCTTCCCACAATACCTTACGGCCCGACGCCCGCCGTTTTGTATTCCTGTATGAATATTTTCCGTATCTTACTCTTCATAGTACAGCATTCTAACACAACAATGTCATATTTGCAAAAAAATTTTGTTTACTTCCACGAAAAGAAGAGCCCGGATGCTGAACATCCGGACTC
>CAMOXX010000087.1 GCA_946629475.1 uncultured Blautia sp.
GGCGGCGAAGTCGTAGCTGAGACATTCCCGGAAGGAAACAGTGACTTTACATCCTACATCACCTCCGCAAAGAACGCTGAGGCTGACGTTATCTTTGCCCCGACCTCCACTGAGGCGGCTGCCCTGATCATCGAGCAGGCTTCCGCACAGGGAGTAGAGGTTCCGCTTCTTGCAGGCGACACATGGGATTCCAACGTTATCCTCAACGCCGCAGAAGGCAAGGATGTCAGCATCTATGTCACGACCTTCTATCAGGAAGGCGGAAATGCCGAATTTGACGAAGGCATGAAGGAATTCATCAACGGCGACTCCACCAACCTTGCGAACAACGGCGGCGATGATACGGTTGCGGCAGTTACCGCAATGGGCTACGATGCATACTTCACAGCACTCGAGGCACTCAAGGCTGCAGGCAGCACCGATCCGGCAGCTGTCAACGAGGCACTCTGGGGAGTAAACTATGACGGTGTATGCGGCCATATCGAATTTGACGAGAACGGCGATGCTGTCCGCAGCGCTGCATTCGTAAAACAGGCCAATACTGAAACAGGCGCATGGGATTTCGTTGCTGAGCAGGGAATCGAATAATTACAAAAAGCGTAACTGTTCAAAAACCGGGGCGGGCGATTATCACCCGCCCCGGATTTAGGTTTCAGGAGGAAACAAATGGACATGCTGAGTAAAAACCTGCCCTATATTCTGGCGGGAATTTCCGTGGGAGGGCAGTATGCACTGATTGCGATCGGCTATACGATGGTTTACGGTATTCTAAGGCTGATCAACTTCGCACATGGAGACATTTTTATGGTTGCCGGTCTTATGATGGTGTATATCTCGGCATCCTTTCCAATGTATATTTCAATTCCGCTTGTGATCGTTCTCACGGTCCTGATCGGTTTTCTTGTTGAGCGTGTTGCATACAAACCGCTCAGGTCCGCTCCGCGTATGTCGGTCATGATTTCCGCGATCGGCGTATCCTATCTGCTCCAGAATCTGGCTCTCTACATCACAGGCGGACTGGCGCAGCAGTACCCGACGATCCCATGGATCAGTGACCAGATCACGGTGCTCGGCGCATCTACCAAGCGCGTGACGGTCATCACGCCTTTCCTGACCATCTTTCTGGTCGTCCTGCTTGTCACACTGATCAAAAAGACGAAGATCGGCATGGCGATGCGGGCTGCTTCCAAGGACTTTGAGACATCCCAGCTGATGGGAATCAAAATCAACAATGTCATCAGCACCACTTTCATCATCGGTTCGTTCCTTGCCGCGGTTGGAAGCCTTCTGTTCTTTTCCAATTATACGGGCGTCACGCCGACGATCGGAACCATGCCCGGACTGAAGGCTTTTGTAGCTGCGGTATTCGGCGGCATCGGGTCGATCCCCGGGGCGGTGATCGGAGCCTTCATCATCGGTATCTGCGAAAACCTGATTATGATGCTGAACCAGTTTGTGAAGGTGGATATCTCAAACTTTAAGGATGCCTTTGCGTTTCTGCTGCTGATCATTATTCTTCTGTTCAAGCCGACAGGACTGTTCGGTGAAAAACAGACGGACAAAGTATAAGGAGGGCATGAGATGAATAAGAAAAAAGAAATTCTGATCAGTATTGCCCTTATCGCGGCGGTCCTTGCGGTACTCCGGGTTCTGGAGCTGAACATTCCGCCGACATCCCAGTGGGCGATGCTTCTGACCGTGCTGAAAAAAGGCTCGATCTACGCGCTGGTGGCGGTATCGATGAACCTGCTGAACGGTTTTACCGGGCTGTTCTCACTGGGACAGGCAGGGTTCATGATGATCGGCGCCTATACCTACGGGGTATTGACCATCCCTGTCGCGGACCGCGAGATGGTTTACATGTATTATGACGGGGGAATCATCAAATTTGCGCTTCCCGCGGTTTTAGGAATCATCGCGGCCGGCCTTGCGGCAGCCCTCTTCGCGTTCCTGATCGGCCTGCCGGTGCTGCGCCTGAAGAGCGACTACCTTGCGATCGCGACCCTCGGATTTGCCGAGATTATGAGGGCGCTGTTCCAGTGGGATACGCTTGGACCGCTCACCAACGGCTCCAACATGATCCGGAATTACCCGACCTTCAAGACAATCCTGTTTCCGTTCATCGCTTCCGGCATCTGCATCACCTTGATTGTCCTGCTGATCAATTCCACGTACGGCAGAGCGTTCAAGGCAATCCGCGACGACGAGATCGCTGCCGAAGCCATGGGCATCAATCTGGCGCATCACAAAAGGATCGCCTTTACGGTCAGCTCCTTCTTCGCGGGAATTTCCGGCGCGCTGCTGGCCATGTTCCAGACCAACGTGCAGGCAAAATCGTTCAACTCTGCGATGACCTACGAGATCCTTCTGATCGTCGTGATCGGCGGAATCGGCTCCGTGACCGGAAGCTGCATCAGCGCGTTCCTCTTCATCGCGTGTTCCGAATGGCTGCTCCGTTTTCTGGATGAGACACATAAAATCGGTGACTTTACGGTTCCCCTGATGCGTTCGGGCTTCCGGAAGGTTGTCTTTTCGATCATTATCATGGTGATCGTGCTGTTCTTCCGCCAGGGCATCATGGGGACGAAGGAGTTTTCGATTTCGGGAATTCTGTCCCGCTTCGGCGGAAAAAAGAAAAATAACAAGGAAGGAGGCGCTCCTCTTCAATGAAGGAAAATGTACTGAAGGTCGAAAATGTGACGATGCAGTTCGGCGGCGTGATCGCGGTCGACAACATGAACATTGTGGTCAATGAAAAGGAGATCGTCTCCCTGATCGGGCCGAACGGAGCCGGCAAGACCACCGCGTTCAATGTCATCACCGGCGTATACGCGCCGACGAACGGCGCGGTCTATTTCCGCGGAAAAAAGATCGTTGAGAATTATCCGCAGGGAAAAATGAAAAAGCTGTATAAAGGGGAAAACAACGGGATTTACAAGAGTGTGCTTTCCCCGACGCCCGACAAAATCACAAAGCTGGGAATCGCCAGAACCTTCCAGAATATCAGGCTGTTCAAAAGCCAGACCGTATTCGAGAATATTCTGATCGCGGAGCATCTCCGCCGGACCAGCAACCTGTTTACGGCGACATTCCACATGAACCGGGAGGAAGAGAAGAATATGCGCGAGGAAGCCGACAGGCTCCTCGAGATTCTTGAACTCTCCGATGTCAGAAACGAGATGGCGACATCTCTGCCGTACGGGAAACAGAGAAGGCTTGAGATTGCCCGCGCGATGGCGACAAAGCCGAGCCTTCTGCTCCTCGATGAGCCCGCGGCCGGAATGAACCCGCAGGAGACAGACGAGCTGACGGCCTTTATCGGCAGGATCCGCGATGATTTCGGGCTGACGATTTTCATGATTGAGCATCATATGGACCTGGTTATGGAGATATCCGACAGGATCTATGTACTTGACTTCGGAAAGCCGATTGCCGAGGGAATCCCGGAGGAGATTCAGAACAATCCGAGGGTCATCGAGGCTTATCTGGGAGGTGCAGCCGATGAGTAATATACTGGAAGTAAGAGATCTTTGCGTCTCCTATGGCGGAATCAATGCGGTCAAGGGAATCAGCTTCGATGTTCCGGAAGGGGAGATCGTTACCCTGATCGGCGCGAACGGAGCAGGAAAAAGCTCGACGCTGCGCTCAATCTGCGGCCTTGTAAAGCCGTCCTCGGGCAGCATAAAACTGAGAGCCGGACACTCCGGTATGCTGGGCGGCCGCAATCCGGGCGGAGATGTGAGCGGCAGCCTGGAAGAGGTGGCCGGGATGCGCACGGAGGATATCGTCAGCAAGGGAATCACGATGGTTCCGGAGGGGCGCCGTGTCTTCGCCGACCTGACGGTTCTAGAAAACCTTCGCATCGGTGCCTATCTTCGCAAGGACAGCCTGGATGACGACATCAACTGGTGCTATGACCTGTTTCCGCGTCTGAAGGAACGTTCCTGGCAGCTGGCCGGAACACTCTCCGGCGGAGAGCAGCAGATGCTGGCGATTGCCAGGGCCCTCATGAGCCGGCCGGAGCTGATCATGATGGACGAGCCGTCCCTGGGTCTGGCGCCGATCGTAGTCAAGGGCGTGTTTGACATTATCCACGAAATCAACCGTCAGGGAAAAACTATTCTGCTGGTGGAACAGAACGCCAACATGGCGCTGCATGCCGCTCATCACGGCTATGTCATGGAGGTCGGGAGCATCACTATGACGGGCACAGGACAGGAGCTGGCGGAGAATGAGCAGGTAAAGGCTGCCTATCTTGGAAAAGCGAGGAGCAGCAGCTGATTCAGGGGTGTTTTATTATGTGCAAAACAACAGAAATACTATATGTATCAGATGTGGACGGCCTGGAGCTTTCCGTTCTGGAGATTACCCCGGAGGAGGATCCGAAGGCTGTAGTGATGCTGGTGCACGGAATGTGCGAAAACAAGGAGAGATATATTCCGTTTATGGAGTATCTTGCATCGCAGGGTTACGCGTCCGTGATCTTTGACCAGCGCGGCCACGGGCAGAGCGTAAAGTCGAAGGAGGATCTGGGGTACATGTACCGCTGCGGGGCGGATGGGTATCTGCAGGATATCCTCGGCATCAACCGGATGGTTCACGAACGGTTTCCGGAAATTCCCCTGGTCCTGTTCGGCCACAGCATGGGATCCCTTGCGGTCCGCGCTTTTACATCGGAGCATGACGACTGCATCGACATGCTGATTATCTCAGGCTCCCCGAGCGATACGGCTGCAAAAGGCGTCGGAAGGCTGATCGCCTCGGCAGAGGGACGGATCAGAGGCTTTGAGCATAAAAGCCATCTTCTCGAAGGGATGAGCTTCGGCGGCTACGCGGCAAAATTCTCTAAGGAAAAAAGTCCGTTTGCCTGGCTCTCCACAGATCCCGAGATCGTAGAGGCCTACGAGGAATCCGGGCTCTGCGGCTTCACCTTCTCAGATGACGCATTCATCGTGCTGTTCGACCTGATGAAAAAGGCGTATGACATTCAAAAATGGCATGTTTCAAAGCCCGGCCTTCCGGTGCTGTTCATCAGCGGCGCCGACGACCCCTGCATGGGAAATATCCGGAAATTCGCTAAGGCGGTTCAGGCGATGCGGAGAGCCGGATATTACGATGTGAGGGGAAAGGTCTACAGAGGGATGCGCCATGAGATCCTGAATGAAAAGGACAAAATGACCGTTTTTAAAGATATTGTAAAATACATGGGGAGGAAACTCTGAATGAGGGCGAGTGGAGTTCTGCTGCCGATTTCCAGTATTCCGTCGAATTACGGGATCGGCTGCTTTTCAAAGGAGGCTTACGCGTTTATTGACCAGCTGGTAAGAGGAGGGCAGAAATACTGGCAGATTCTTCCCCTGGGACCGACAGGCTACGGGGACAGCCCCTATCAGTCGTTTTCGACCTTTGCCGGGAATCCCTATTTTATCGACCTGGAGGTTTTTATCCGCGAAGGGCTCCTGTTTGAGAGAGAATGCCATGAATGCGACTGGGGCGGAAGCGAGAGCTATGTTGACTACGGAAAAGTGTACGAATCCAGATTCCGTATTTTAAAACTTGCTTTTTCACGCTGGCATTCGGGAAATGACCCGGAGTATCGGAAATTTATAGATTTCAATGCCGATTGGCTTGACGACTACTGCCTCTATATGGCAGTCAAGAACGATCAGGGCGGAAGCAGCTGGTATGAATGGCCGGAGAAGCTGAGAAACCGGGATGAGGATGCCATCAGGGCGGAAAAGGAGCGCCTCTCCGAGGAGATCGCTTTTTACAAATTTCTGCAGTACTGGTTTTATAAGCAGTGGTACTGGCTGAAATCCTACGCGAACAACTGCGGGATTCAGATCATCGGGGATGTTCCGATCTATGTCGCAGCCGACAGCGCGGACACATGGGCCAGCCCGGAGCTCTTCCAGTTTGACAAAAAGCGCATGCCGGTCTCCGTAGCAGGGTGCCCGCCGGACGCTTTTGCGGCAACCGGGCAGCTTTGGGGGAACCCGGTGTACAACTGGGAGTACCACAGGAGCACCGGCTACGAATGGTGGACCCGCCGCATGGCCCACTGCATGAAGCTGTATGATCTGGTCAGGATCGATCATTTCCGCGGCTTCGACGAGTACTACGCGATTCCCTACGGGGATCCGACAGCAGAATTCGGCAAGTGGGAAAAAGGCCCGGGTATGGAGCTTTTCAATGTACTGAACGAGAAGATCGAGGGACTGAATGTCATCGCGGAGGATCTGGGCTTTCTGACAAAGACGGTGATTGAGCTTGTACATAATTCCGGTTATCCCGGGATGAAGGTGCTGCAGTTCGCGTTTGACGGTACCTGGGACAACAACTATCTCCCGCACAAATATGAAAAGAACTGCGTCTGCTACACCGGAACGCATGACAACGAGACGACCCTCGGCTGGTACCGCAATCTGTCGGATTACGACAAAAAACTGGTCCAGGCATATATCGACTGCAGGGACAGGAGCGATACCGAGTGCGTGTGGGGGCTGATCAGGGCCGCAATATCGAGTGTTGCCGACCTTGCCGTGATTCCGATCCAGGATTATCTGTGCCTGGGAAATGAGGCGAGGATGAACGCGCCCTCTACGCTCGGGAACAACTGGAAATGGAGGCTGACCAGGGGCCAGATTACCGAGGATGTGCTGGGAAGGATGCTGGCGCTCTCAAGACTGTACGGAAGGCTTTAAGGGATGATCGTTTATGGAAGAGAAGAATAAGTTTGTGCAGTGGATGAACTCGCTGCCCAGCCGCAGCTGCATCGTCATGGCGGCCGCAGGCATCTACCTGATCTATCTCGGAAGGAACCTGGTATCCGATGTGATGAAATCGGGCGGATCGGAAAATATCGGCTTCGGGATCGCCGGCGGAGCTTTTATCCTGGTTGGGATTTTCATGGCTGTGGTCGGCGGAAGAGGAATACTGCGGTACGGCAAAAAGCAGAAAGAGGCAGCGGAAGAAGCGAAGCGCGAGGAAGAGGCCAAAAAAGAAGAGCCGCCGAAAAAGATGTCCATATCTGAGAGGGCATCCCTCGCCGGACGGATCGAGGATGAGAATCCGGAGGAGCAGACAGAAGAGAAATAAAGAGCTGGAGACTTAAAAAGGGACAGGTTCCGCGATTCATGATTTAAACGTCATGAGTCACGGAGCCTGTCCCTTTTAAATCTCCTTCGCTACCTCCGTCTTTTTTTCCGCCCTTTCGGGGTATGCAGGGTCGACCAGCAGAATGCCTGAACCAGCAGGATGCCGAGCCCGGCACCGCAGCTGTCAATCAGGACATCCTTGACAGACGGTCCCCTCGCCTCGACAAAGGACTGATGATACTCATCAACCCCCGCAAAGCCGACCGACAGGATTCCGGCGAGCAGAATAAGCCAGATTCCTCTTACACCGTACACATAGAGCGGAAATGATATGCTGATGGCCAGAAGGAAATACTCTGTCATGTGGGCCGCTTTCCGCACATAATAGTGGATGGAATCGGCCTCAAACAGCAGCTGATCATAATTCTTGCCGGAATTCATCAACTGATCCCTGGCCTCCACAATCTCGTAGCTTATCTTGAAACTGAGCTGTCCGGATTCTTCTCCCGTCTGTGCCGAAAAGGAGTAGATGACATACATCATGACAATCGCCGGGACAAAGGACAAGGGCTTCAGCAGTTTAATCAGTGTTTTCATGCGCTCTGGTCTGTCAGCAGATCTCTTTGATCCATCCCTTCGGAGCTTCGATCTTTCCGCTCTGGATTCCGGTCAGGGTATCATAGAGCTTCTGGGTAACCGGCCCCATCTTCTCCATGCCGCTCGGGAAGCAGATTTCCTTTCCGTGATCGACGATTTTTCCGACAGGAGAGATGACGGCAGCAGTACCGCAGAGGCCGCACTCGGCAAATTCCTTTACTTCCTCAAACGGAATCTCGCGCTCCTCCGCCTCAAGGCCGAGATACTCTTTCGCCACATAAATCAGGGAACGCCTGGTGATGGACGGAAGGATGCTGTCGGACTTCGGAGTAACGACCTTGTTGTCCTTTGTAACAAAGAGGAAGTTTGCTCCACCGGTCTCCTCCACCTTTGTGCGGGTGGCGGCATCGAGGTACATATTCTCGTCAAATCCCTGCTTATGGGCATCTACAATCGCGTGGAGGCTCATCGCGTAGTTGAGCCCTGCTTTGATGTGTCCGGTTCCATGGGGCGCGGCACGGTCAAAATCACTCACGCGGATCGTGATGGGCTTTGCGCCGCCCTTGAAATACGGTCCAACGGGTGTGGTCAGGATGCGGAACTGATACTCGTCAGCCGGCTTAACACCGATCACAGGGTTGGTGCCGAACATATACGGACGGATATACAGCGAGGCGCCCGAGCCGAACGGAGGAACGAAAGCCTGGTTGGCCTTGACCGTCTCAACAACAGCGTCGATAAAGCGGTCTACCGGAAATACCGGCATCTCAAGACGCTCTGCAGAGCTTTTCAGGCGCTCTCCGTTGAGGTCCGGACGGAAGGTGACGATCCGGCCGTCCTCTGTTGTGTATGCCTTTAACCCTTCAAAAACGGTCTGCGCGTACTGCAGAACACCGGCACATTCGTTGATCCGTACGGTATCATCCGTGGAGAGGGTACCTTCATCCCAGGATCCGTTCTTGTATTCGGAGATATATCTGTAATCTGTCTTAATATAGCCAAAACCAAGGCTGCCCCAATCGATATTCTTTTTTTCCATTCTCTTGTTCCTCCGTTGTTTAATATGCCCTGCATTTTCATGCAAAGGCTTTGTATAAAAAACCATCCCATACATTGTATAGCTTTTTCCTTCCAATGGCAATGAAAATTTTTACCGTGATTTTTCCGGCATTTTGTTTTATCATTGTAAAAAACGGCCCGTTGTGTTACTATGAAACCAGATTTGGTTTTCTGTATGGAAGACCGGACGCGCAGATTTGTGATATTCCCCGGGAGGCGAAACGACGAATGGGAAGCAATCAGAATTCAGAGCTGGAGGAATTTGGTAAAAAGGTGGAGGAGATTATCGATTCCGCGATCAACTCCAGCGACTATCAGCAGCTCAGCGATACAATCAACAGGGCAATCGAAAAAGCGATCGATACGGGGAGCCAGGCACTCCGGGATGCTCTTGCGGGCAATCCGAACGGTGACGCGTACAAGCGGAACCGGTATGTACCGCCGGAAGAATTCCGGGAGAGGCGCCCGAAAAAGGAACAAAAAAACAGCCTTTACGCAAAGGTGGGAGGAGACCGCGCGATGGGCGGCTTCATGGCTGTGGGAGGCACGATCCTGGCAATCGGGACAGGGCTCGGGATTATCACGAACGGCCTGTTCAGCGCCATCTTCAGCTCGGGAGGCCTGAGCCCCCTTCAGATTTTCCTTGCCATCTTCTTTGCAGGTGGATGCGCCCTGGCAGCCGCAGGCAGCCGCCTGTTCGGAAAAACGACGAGATTCCGCCAGTATGTCAAAACGATCGGCGAAAAAACCTACTGTGATGTGGATAAGCTTTCAAGGGCAGCGGGAAAACCGGTAAAATACGTGCGGAAAGACATCAAAGGCATGATTTCAAAAGGATGGTTTCTGGAAGGGCATATGGATGCCGGTGAAAACACCCTGATCACCAGCGACGAGACATATGAACAGTACCGTGAACTCGAAAAACAGCGGGCGGAGCAGTCGATGCACGAGGCGGCGGAGAATGCCAAAAAACCGGTTGTTACCCGGGAGACGCAGGAAATCATCGATAAGGGGAATCAGTACCTCCGGGAGATTCACGCCTGCAATGAGGCGATCCCGGGTGAGGAGATTTCGGCCCAGATCGCCGGGATCGAAAACCTTGTCGCGACGATTCTTCAGCGTGCAGAGGATCATCCACAGGCTGCCGGAAGCCTGAAAAAGATGATGAACTATTATCTTCCCATGACCATCAAGCTTCTGAAAGCTTATGAGGAGATGGACAGGCAGCCGGTTCAGGGCGAAAACATCATGAATTCCAAGCATGAAATCGAAGAGACCCTGACAACGCTGAACCTGGCCTTTGAAAAACTCCTGGATTCCAGCTTTGGAGACACCGCCCTCGACGTTTCCAGCGACATCAGCGTTCTGAACACGCTGCTCGCGCAGGAAGGCCTTAAGGAGGATGGACTGCAGGCAGTGAGCCAGGGAAGATTCTGAAACAAAACACAGCATCACAAACCATTTAACCCCCACAGGCAGTTGCGAAAGCTTGTGCTTCATGGTAATTGTATGAACATTCAAACGGCTTCCGCGCCAAGAACTTCTAACACTCACTCAAGATGTGGAAAAGCATTCGCAAAAATCGTAAACTCGCTTCGCTCAGACAGTACGATTTTTGCTCATTCCATATCTTTCGTTCATGAAGAAGTTCTAAGGCTTGTGCAGAT
>CAMOXX010000088.1 GCA_946629475.1 uncultured Blautia sp.
TAATAATCCCTGATTTCACAGCTCTTTTTCAGGCTTTTTATGCTAATTTTGCGCCGAGTTCGCGGCAGGCAGCCAGGCCGTCGTCATCCGGTGTGTTGTTTACGATCAGTCCCTCATCGGTCAGAAGCTCTGCACCGGCCTCTTTGGCTCTGTCGTACCAGGTGCGCATCCACTCGCCATCGCCCCAGTCGTAGGATCCGAACAGAACCAGTTTTTTGCCGGAAAGCTTGCCTTCCAGATCAGAGAAGAACGGTTCCATTTCGCTGTCTTCCAGCTCTTCAGCTCCCATTGCCGGGCAGCCGAGTGCGAGAACATCATATGCAAGAGCGTCGTCTGCGGAGATATTTGCTACTTCTATGAGCTCCACTTCCGCGCCGGCTGCTTTTGCGCCTTCGGCGACCGCCTGTGCCATAGCTTCTGTGTTGCCGGTGGAAGACCAATAGATTACTGCTGCTTTGCTCATTTTTTTTCTTTCCTCCTTAGAATAAATGATGCCAGTGCAAAATGACTTTTACAGAGTGGTCTGTATTTTATGCCACGACAGCCTGACAGCCGTTGTGTATGTCCTTTGCCATCCGAAGAACTGAGATTCCGGCCGCCCTGCGTTCGTTCATGTACGCCCGGCAGCGGTCATATACCGCAAACGTTCTCCTGGCCCGGGCTACATCTCCATACACCTTCCAGTACCCGCAGTATTTGCACTCCGCGCCTTTATGCAGGCAGAAGCCGATTACATCCTCCGCGGGATATCCCAGGAAAACTCCCATCTCATGAGGAAGTCCCCGGTCGGATTCGTACCGCTCCTTCAAATGGGCGATCATCCGGCTGACCGGCCACGCGCTGTCGTATCCGCAGTTTTCCAGAATATGCATGGAATCCTTCTGCCGGAGACAGTTCTGCAGCAGATCAGGCCGGTAAAACAGTACCAGATAATGCTTCCGGCATCCGCATATCACTTTCATATGAATTTGATAATGCTTCAGCTGTTCTTCATACTCTGCAAGCAGTTCCTCGATGCCGGGACTGTTCTGGCAAGTGCTTTCCTGCTTTGAAAAGGATACAAGATTCGCGGGCTTTGCCCCGCATAATGTGGGTGCGCAGCGGTCACAGATAATGGCTTCAAACTGAAGTCGGGTCATTTATACACTCCTTTAGTTAACGATATCTAACTACAGGTCAGATAATAACACGGAAGTTAGATATTGTCAACTATTAAAAATGCGAACAGCGGGCAGTTTTACGCACTGCTTTTACTGTCCTGAGCACCAGACGGCTGATCAGGTATACCAGCAGGGTCATCAGGAGAATCATATAAAACACACCGATTCCGATGGTTGAAAAATCGATGGTTTCCGGGCGGAACCCAAACCACCCGGCCGGAGAGTTGTAATTCAGGAAGGAATATGGCGCCGTCATTCCATCCTCAAGACCGCCCCAGCGCCAGCGGAATCCAAAAGCGCCGAGCGTCAGAATGAAGAGCAGGTAGGCGAGCGGCGGTACCAGACCTGACACCGGCGAAACCGTTTCCCACGCAAAATCCCTGTCATTGACCAGAAAATCTGCCGCCATCAGAAGAGGTGTAATCACATGCATGCACAGGCTGGCGCAGTGATCCTCCAGATAGGCCGAGATAAACCCGCCTGGTGTGAGCGGAGCCAGGATGCAGAGATATACAAGGAATGTGATAATGATGGATACCACTGCCATATATTTTAAAATGTACAGCCATCGCGGGTATTCTGTCTCGCCGGAGTCATGCCCTGGCTGACTGCCGGCAGAGTCTCTCTTTTTCCCCGGAAAAGCTGTATAAGCAAGCTGAAGGGATACCGCCGCTGCGGAGAACAGATTGGAAAGCTGTGTAAAAAAAGTAAAACCGATGGGCCAGTGGATCATCATTATGACTGCATACACAACCGAAACCAGGATCAGTATCTTAAAAATGCTTTTTTTCATTATGCCGCACTTCTCCATGAAAGATGATGGTATGTATATTGAGGCTGCTGTCCACCAGCAGCAGGTCCGCGCATTTGCCGGGAGCAATACTGCCGCACACGGAATCCAGACCGGAAGCCCGGGCCGGATTGACTGTTGCGCATCGTATGGCATCTCCAAGCGGTATTTCCATTTTCAGAACGGCTGTCCTCAGACAGTCCATCAGGTTCGTTACACTGCCGGCAATGGTGCCGTCGGAGAGCGTTGCCCGGTTTCCTCTGACGGTCACGGCCTGACCTCCGAGCGTGTATTCTCCGTCCGCCAGCCCTGCAGCCATCATGCTGTCGCTGATGAGGCAGATCCTGTCACAGCCGAACAGACGGAAGGCTGCCCTCACGGCCGACGGGTGAATGTGCACCCCATCGCAGATCATCTCCGCAAAAACACCTGCGTTCTCTGAGGCAGCCCCGATGACGCCCGGTGCCCGGTGAGTAAAGGGGGGCATAGCGTTAAAAAGATGCGTCAGGTGTACGGCTCCATTATGATAGGCCTGTATGGCCGTCTCATAATCTGCATTCGTGTGTGCGAGGGATATATGCACCTCATCCTTCAGCTGACGGATGAAATCCATGGCTCCGTCGAGCTCCGGCGCAATATCGCAGAAGCGGATCAGGCCATCGGCTTTTTCCTGGAGCCTTCGGAACATTCGTACATCCGGTGGTATAATATAGGAAGGATTCTGGGCGCCTTTTTTCTCCGGAGAAATAAACGGACCTTCCATGTTGATTCCACGGAGGCAGGCACCGGAGAAGCGCTTCTCTGATGAAAAAGCTCTGCCGCATTCCTCCTGTTTCCATACATACCGGGCAGCATTTTCCATGATTTTTCCGAGGGTTTCCTCCGGGAGTGTCATGGTTGCCGGGACGATCGAGGTGATGCCGCAGTTCAGCTCATACTCCGCGATATGCCGGACGGCCTCCTCAGTTCCGTCACAGAAGTCGTAACCTGCACAGCCGTGAAAATGAATGTCCACCAGACCCGGAATTGCCAGAAGCCCCCCGGCATCTATGATTTCCGCCGGTTCTTCCCGACTGTTTTCTTCATCTGCCGGAACAAATATACCGTCCCGGATATGAATTTCCTTGTCTTCAAAAGATCCATCCTCCTGAAATACCGAGGCATTTCGAATTACCAGTGCTTTTCCCATATTTATTACTCCATCCTTTATCTGTTTTGCGGTATCTGTTCAGCAACCTGTGAACAGCCACAGTTTTTCTTTACAAAACAGGCAGTTAAAAATATAATGCTTACTGAACCCGCGCAAGGCTGTTTGTGGGTGAAAGGGCTTGGGGTGTACCCCGACAATACTTTAACGTGAGGCCGTATATGAATCGCATCATCAGCTATACCATTACCGAAAAAGATGAAAACCGCATTGCAGCGCGTTTTCTTCGGGGACTTGGGTTTTCCCGCCGGAATCTTTCCTGGCTGAAAACCGATCCCGAGGGAGTGGCCCTGAACGGACAGGGCGTACACCTGAACGCGCGGCTGCATGCAGGGGATCATCTCACTGTGAAAATCAGGGAGGATGAAACGTCCTCCCTTGTTCCGGTTCCCCTCGCTTTTGATATTCTTTATGAAGATGAGGATCTTCTTGTAGTGTGCAAGCCTGCCGGCATGCCGCTTCATCCATCCTTCCAGAATACAGACAATACCCTGGCAAATGCTTTGACATGGTACTTTTTACAGAAACAGGAGCCTTTTGTGTTCCGCTGCAGCAACCGTCTGGACCGGGATACCTCCGGCCTGACCATTGTGTCAAAGCATCGGATCGCTGCTTCGATGCTGTCTGAGATGGGGGTCCGACGGGAGATCCACCGGGAATACCTTGCGATCGTACGCGGGCAGGTCACTCCTCCCTGCGGCACGATCGATGCCCCGATCGGGAGGGCCGAAGATTCCATCATTTCGAGGCGGATCGATTTTGATCATGGAGAATCCGCCGTAACGCACTACCGGGTTATTCGTGAGGCGAACGGCCTCAGCCTGGTGTCCCTGGTCCTGGAGACCGGCCGCACCCATCAGATCCGGGTTCATATGAAGCATCTGGGGTACCCGCTTCTTGGAGATCATCTGTACAATCCGGAAGACCGGTCCCTGATCGCGAGGCAGGCTCTGCATGCCCATCGCCTGCGCTTTGTCCATCCTCTCACAGGGACACCTATGGATTTTACCTCCCCGCTTCCGAAGGACATGGCAGACCTTCTTTGAATGCCTCCGGCGTGACGGATTTTACTGTCCAATAAGCACCGCTGTTGTCCTCGGTCCCAGCTCAATTCTGTCCTGATGCTGCGCAGGGGGGAGGTGCTCCGGGTCCTGAAAATCGCTGTAAGCTTCCGCAGCGAGATACCACCGCATGTTTTCGGGCAGGGCAGGAAGGCCGTAGGTGTGGGTTTCCCAGTGGGCGTTTACCGCTATATACAGGAAGCAGTCTCTTTCTGTCCCGAATTTTTCATGATCCTCCGCATACAGATATCCGAAGCAGAGATTATCGGCGCCTTCATCAAGCTGCCAGGCATTGGTGCTGTGGAACGAAAGCTCCGGATAACCGGTCCCGTTTTTTCCGTAATAAAACTCTTCGGACCGCAGTACCGGATGCTCCTTTCTCAGACGGATCAGTCCCCTGACATACCGGAACAGATCCTCATGGCGCGGAAGGCTGTCCCAGTCCAGGTAGGAGATCTCATTGTCCTGACAGTAGGCATTGTTGTTGCCTTTCTGAGTGTTGGCAAATTCATCCCCTGACAAAAGCATGGGGACTCCTCTGCTGGTCATCAGAATTGTCAGCGCGTTCTTCATCAGCCGGTACCGGAGGCTGAGGATTGCCGGATCATCCGTATCCCCTTCCACCCCGCAGTTCCAGCTGTTGTTGTCATTGGCCCCGTCGCGGTTCCCTTCCCCATTCATCTCATTATGTTTTTCATTATAAGAAAAAAGGTCGTACAGCGTAAATCCATCGTGGCATGTGATAAAATTGATGGATGCCGCCGCGGATCGTTCATCGTAAAGATCCGGTGAGCCTTTAATGCGGAGATACATTTCCGGAGCCGCCTCCGCACCGCCCTTGATAAACCGCCGCAGGCAGTCCCGGTATCGGCCGTTCCATTCGGCCCATCTGTTCCAGGAAGAAAAGCATCCCACCTGGTAGAGCCCGCCGGCGTCCCAGGCTTCTGCGATCAGCTTTGTCTTACCAAGCACGGCGTCATGCGCAAGAAGATCCAGAAGCGGCGGCGAGACCATCGGAACGCCATTTTCATCCCGGGAAAGGACGGATGCCAGATCGAACCGGAATCCATCGATATGGCAGGCCGAAACCCAGTACCTGAGACAGTCCAGAATAAAATTCCGGACAACCGCGTTGTTGCAGTTCATGGTATTGCCGCATCCGCTGAAATTATAGTAGCTGCCGCCCGGATCCATCAGATAGTATGTGCTGTTGTCAATCCCCCGGAACGAAATGTACTGACCTCCGTCCCCTCCTTCACCTGTATGGTTGAAAACCACATCGAGGATCACTTCTATCCCGTTTTCATGAAGCTTTTTCACCATGTTCTTGAATTCATCCACCTCCAGCCCGTACGGAGCGGACCGGGCATAGGCGGCGTTTGGAGCAAAAAAGCCGATCGTAGCGTATCCCCAGTAATTGTACAGCTGTCTGCCGTCAAAAGTCCTGTCGTTTTCAAATTCATCAAACGCAAACACAGGCATCAGCTCGACACAGTTGACCCCGAGCTCCTTCAGGTATGGAATTTTCTCGATGATCCCTGCAAACGTTCCTTTGTGCCTGGCTCCGCTGGACGGATCATTTGTGAATGAGCGGACATGAAGCTCATAGATCACAAGATCCCCGGAAGGCTTCTCCAGGGGATGATCCCCCTCCCACGCGTAGTCCTCCCGGATGATCTGCCCCCTGTGCTGAAAAAGACTGCTCTTGTCCGGCTTCTTTCCCCACACGGTTCTGCCGGAGACCGATTTTGCGTACGGATCCAGAAGCACATGTTTCCGGTCAAAGACAAGCCCTTTTTCCGGATTCCAGGGTCCGTCAAACCGGTACCCGTACTCTGTGGTTTCTACATTAAGGCCGAAAACCATCATGGAATACACATTACCGATGCGAAACTCCTCGGGAAAAGGAATCTCAACAAAGGGTTCTTCTTCCCCGTGATGGTAGAGCACCAGTGTGCAGGAGGTGGCTTCTTTCGAAAAAACACTGAAGTTTACTCCATCCTCCACAATAGTCGCGCCGAATGGAAATACCCTGCCGATCCGGTAACGGAATCCCTTATATATATCTGTAGGAAAGCTGTCGATCAGTCTCATTTTATGCCTCCTGCACCTTCTCAAAAACTATCGGGTGTCAATCCAAGTATATCATAAAGAAGATTTGCGTGACAGGTTTTTTGCACCCGGAACCGCGTGTTTCACACGAATTACATATTCTGAACATTCAATGTTCACGAATTTCACGTAAAGTGACTGCCATAAACCCAATCAGCCCTGGCAAAGGCAGGAAAGGCGGTACATCATTATGGAAAGAAAGGTCCGAATGCTCCGTGCACCGGATGTACATTTCAGGCACGAGTGGAAGCATGAGATCAACGCATGCGACAGTGTGATCATTCAGCAGCGCCTGAAAGCGGTGGCGAAGCCTGATCCGAACGCGGTCGGCGGAAAATACCGGATCCGTTTTTATAATGATGACACGTCCTTCATCCATCTCGAGAAAAAAAGCAAGATGAACGGGCTCTGCAGCAAGGAAAGCGCACTTCTGACAGTGGACGAAGCACAACGCCTGGCAGACGATGACCTTTCATGGATGCAGTACAGTCCGGAGCCGCTGGTGCAGGAGCTTTACTCCAAATGGAAACGACGCGGACGGCATCGATTCCAATGGAGATATTGTGATCGACGGAGGAAATGTTCTTGTAAGCCTCGGTGGAAAAGGAAACAATGCATTGGACTACGGCAGTGAGAACGACGGACAGCTGATTATCAACGGTGGTACGGTGATTGCGGCAGGATCGGCCTCCATGCTGGAGGGTGTCTCTGATGATTCGGAGCAGCACAGCACGACAATTGTTCTTGAGGAGCAGGCGAAAGCCGGCACTTCTGTCAAGGTCAAAAATGCCGGGGGAATCGTTGTTCTGGAACAGGAACTTTCCGCCAGCTTTGATGCGGTGACAATCAGTATACCGGCATTTGAATCAGGTGAGAACTACACCATAATAATCGGTGAGGAGTGTCACAGTGTAACATTTTGAAAAAGGTTTTATTAAATCCCGTGATGTACTTACATTGCGGGATTTTTGTGTTATTATATAACTGTTCAGAACAGGGCGAAGCACTTGCTGCTGAGCCCGTCCAAAGACGTGATGCGTCAGACCATGTGCTCGAGAAGAACGGATTC
The DNA here is from genome assembly GCA_946629475.1 of uncultured Blautia sp. Lineage (GTDB taxonomy): Bacteria > Bacillota > Clostridia > Lachnospirales > Lachnospiraceae > Blautia_A. The sequence continues at coordinate 7,400 of CAMOXX010000088.1, forward strand.
ATGCCGACGAACTTCATTCATAAAGAAGACAGGGGACACGCTGAATCCACGGAGGTTTATCGCTGGGAGGAAATAATAGCATGGCATATACTCAGATCTATTCATTACAGTATCCGGATGAGGCACTCGACTGTGTCCGCGCCGGAGCGGACCGGATCGGTGTGCTCGTGGGGCAGGCCGGAGGCAAGTACCCGTGCGCAGTTACGGAAGAACAGGCAGCAGAAATATTCAGGGCGATTGACGGCCTGGCAGTACGAATCCTGATCTCGGTTCTGCCCGATCCCCGTGACATCATTGAGCAGACAAAACGGCTCAGGCCGGATGTGCTCCACCTCTGTGCGGAATATGACGGTACGCCGGAATTTAAGGATCTTTTAAACCGTGAAGTGCCGGGGGTACTTCTGATGGAAGCAGTTGGAGTAGGGACAGACCCGTCGGCCATTCAGGAGGCAGAATACAAAGCATCGTTTGCGGATATTCTGATTCTGGACAGTGTCTCAACGACGGTTCCCGGAGTCGGCGCCGCAGGAGTTACTCATGACTGGGCCATCGATGCGGAGATCGTGCGGAGAGTGAACGTGCCGGTGGTGGAGGCGGGAGGCCTCGGGCCGGATAACGTGGCAGAAGCGATCAGGCGAATCAGGCCCTGGGCAGTGGACTCTCTGACAAAAACCAGTGTGAAGGAAAACGGAATCCTTGTGCGCAAGGATATCGAGAAGGTTCGCGAGTTCTGCAGGATTGCCCACGAATGCGATCCGGATATTTTGTGATTTTCCGACATTGAAAGAGAGGAGTCTTTCATGAACAGAAAGAATGTAGCGCGGCTTGCTTTTACTATTGTGATTCTTTGCTTTCTGCTCTCCACCTTTATGTCTCTTTTTACACTCAGGATGATGGCGAAGAGAAATATGGAGGAAATCAGCAAAACACTGGCAGCCAGGGTCTATGATACGATCGGAGGGAAACTGTCAGAGCCGGCAGTTGTCTCGAGCACTATGGCCAATGACCATTTTCTGGTGGAATTTCTCGAAATGGAGGACTCCTACAACGTCAACGAAGCGATTCAGCTTATGGCAGATTATCTTTCCAGAATCAAAAACACACTTGGATATGAGGCTGCCTTTGTGGTCTCTGAGGACAGTAAGAGGTACTATTCCTACGGAGGGCTGAACAAGCAGCTGGACCTCGGGAGAAGCGAGCGCGACCAATGGTACGCAAGGTTTGTCGAAAGCGGCAGGGACTATGAACTGGACGTGGACAGGGATGAGGTCGGACAGGATCACTGGACCGTGTTTGTGGATGCCCGGATCGAGAGCAATGACGGAACGCTTCTGGGAGTCTGCGGAGTCGGTGCACGTATGGAAGGATGCCAGGAGCTGTTTAAAAACCTTGAAAATGAGTACGGTGTAAAAATCAGTCTCACGGATGAAGAAGGGCTGATCCATGTCAATACGGATGAATCGAAAATAGAGACGGAATACCTGGAAAACCTGAACCTGACCGATGCCCGGGACTATGCGTTCCAGAAATTGTCCAGCAACAGGTACGCTGTCACAAAATACGTTGAAAAGCTCGGCTGGTATCTTGTCGTGGAGAGTGACGGGAACAGGACGAAGGCGGAACTGATCAATGTTGTTGTCCTGAATGTCGCGGTTTATCTGTTTGTAATTGTCATCATGATCCTCGCCGTCCGTATCATTATCGCCCGTACGAAGGCCCTCACATATGCTTCGCTCGTGGATCAGCCGACCCAGCTGAAAAACAGAAGGGCGTTTGAGGAGCGAAAATCAGAACTTTCCGGGCAGGAGCTTAAAGAGGACCTGGTATATGTTACTGCAGACCTGAACGGCCTGAAAAAGGCGAATGACACCCTGGGCCATGCGGCCGGGGACGAACTGATCCGCGGAGCGGCTGACTGTCTGCGGGAATGCTTCGAAGAGTATGGAGATGTCTTCAGGATCGGCGGAGACGAATTTGCGGCCATTCTGTTCTGCACGGAGGATAACCTGAAAGCGGCGCTGGACCGTCTGGAAAAAAGGACGGCAGAGTGGAGAGGAAAGCAGGTGCAGGAGCTTTCGATCGCCTGCGGATATGCGTCCAGCCGTGAATTTCCTTCGGAGAATATTGCGGAGCTCAGCCGGATTTCGGATGAACGGATGTATGCCGCAAAGGATGAATACTACCGGCAAACGGGGAAGGACCGGCGGAAAGCATGAGATATGATGTGTCGAAAGCAGCGGCTTCAGGTGCTGCTTTCGGGGCATGAAATTTCCGCCACCTGCTCTATGATATGGTGGAATGCCTGTGCAAGATCGGAATCGGACGCCCGGTACAGCATCTCCTTGCCGTCCCTCCGCGAAACAATCAGCCCTGCGGATTTCAGAAGACGCAGATGGTGAGAGACGGCAGGACTTGTCATTTCCGCATATTCCGCGATATCGGCGACGCATTCTTCTGTATGGCACAGAAGCCAGAAAATCCGGAGCCTGGAGGGATCACCGAGCTGCTTCAGCGCATCGGCGACCGTCCGGACAGTCTCCGCCGAAGGCATTGCTTCCATGATTTTGCTGCAGGATTCCAGAGAACTGTGATTATGCGGAAGAATGATCTTTTTGTCCATGCCGAACCTCCATAATGATAAAATATAAATTACTGCCCGCCATTCGGATTTCATGGGGCCCCTGCCCCATTGCATCCTCATGTCGGGGCGCGCTGCAAGCCCAATCCCCCATGTGCAAGCAAGCTTGCATGGGAGATTGGGCTTGCAGCGCTGTAATCACAGTATATCACATTGATGCAAAAAATGCACAGTTTGCGGGATTTTTATATTGACAGTCCTCTAAAGTAGTGTTAACATAGAAT
>CAMOXX010000089.1 GCA_946629475.1 uncultured Blautia sp.
TTCCTCCGACCGCATAGAAATAGCGGCCAATGGCTGTATTAGTCGTGATGTATCCATACGTCGCCAGGATCAGCGTGATCCAGATCAGCACGGCGTGTATGCCCTTGTACTGGGCGAGCATATAGGTGATCCAGATGGCCAGCGCGCTGACGACGAGGACTCTGAGCCATTCGCCGATCAGGCTGCCGGAGCGGATGCCCATTCTGGAGCGGGCGATCTGGCTGCGTATGGTCATGATAAACAGAATGACTACAGCCGCCACGCCGAATGCGAGGCAGGTGATATTGAGATCTCCGCCTTTGAAGAAGTCCGGAACATAGCAGTCCGCGCCGCCGCCGAAGATCCTGAGGAAGGTCTCATTGTTGACACCGACGGAATAGCCGCCCAGGATAACATTGGACAGACCACGGAAAGCATACATGCCGGCCAGCGTCGCAATGAAGGGAGGTACCGAGACCCAGGCGATCCAGAAGCCCTGGAACATGCCCACTGCCAGACCGATGGCCAGTACGGCCAGCACGGCCAGGATGATCGGCACACCGGCTTTGAGTAAAAGCGCCGCGATGCCCATGGTAAAGCAGACGACAGAGCCTACGGACAGGTCAATGTTGCCGCCCGTCAGGATGCACAGCAGCATGCCGGTGGCCAGCACGAACACATAACCGTTCTGGGAGATCAGGTTATTGATGTTCTGAGGATACAGGATCTTACCGTTCGTTGTGAGTGAAAAAACAAGGACGACCAGAGCCAGGGCGATGACCATGGTATATTTTTTGATAAAGTTAACGAAAGGATTTGTCTTCATGATCAATCCCCCCTCCCGGACTTAAGGATCGTCGCCATGATGTTCTCCTGCGTCGCCTCTGAGGCCTTCATCTCTCCGACGATTCTTGATGCGTTCATGATGTAGATACGGTCGCTCATGGCGAGAACCTCCGGGAGCTCGGAGGAAATCATGATGACGGATTTTCCCGCAGCAGCCAGATCATTGATGATACAGTAAATCTCATATTTGGCGCCGACATCGATGCCTCGTGTGGGCTCGTCGAGGATCAGCACCTCAGGCTCCGCAAACATCCACTTTGCGAGCAGAACCTTCTGCTGATTGCCGCCCGAAAGATTGCCGACAAGCTGCTCCACGGAGGGAGTCTTTGTTTTCAGCTTCTCGCGGTACTCCTCAGCCACCTGATACTCTTTGTCCTTGTCGATGACCGTGCCGCTGGCAAGGCTGTCCAGATTGGCCAGAGTCGTATTGACCTTGATGGACTGTGACAGAATCAGGCCGTTTCCTTTTCTGTCCTCGGTGACATACGCGATTTTATGCTTAATTGCGTCCATCGGGGTTTTTTTCAGTTTGACTTCCTGCCCGTTCAGCTTCAGGGTGCCAGCTGTCAGAATGCCGTAGGACTGGCCGAAAATGCTCATAGCGAGCTCTGTACGCCCCGCGCCCATCAGGCCGTAGATACCGACAACCTCCCCTTTCCGGACATTCATGGATACGTCGTTGACAACGATCCTCTCAGGATACAGCGGATGGTGAACCGTCCAGCCGCTCACCTCAAGGTTGACCGGTCCGATCTTCACATGCTCCCTCGGCGGGAAGCGGTTAGTGATTTCACGGCCGACCATGCCCTTGATAATGCGGTCCTCATCGATATCATGACCCGCATTGTCGATCGTCTCGATCGTCGATCCGTCACGGACGACGGTGATCTTGTCCGCCACGTACGAAACCTCGTTCAGCTTGTGCGTGATGATGATCATCGTCATACCCTGCTTTTTGAAGCCGAGCATCAGGTCAAGAAGCGCTTTGGAATCCTCCTCATTCAGGGAAGATGTCGGCTCGTCCAGAATCAGCAGTTTTGCGTTTTTCGCAAGCGCCTTCGCGATCTCGACCAGCTGCTGCTTGCCGGTACCAATTTCCTTTACCTTCACCTTGGAGGATTCTGTGAGACCGACCATCTTCAGGTATTTATCCGCCTCCGCATAAGTCGTGTTCCAGTCAATCGCGGCTTTCCTTCCTCTCTCGTTGCCGAGATACATGTTCTCGCCGATTGACATCTCCGGCACCAGTGCAAGCTCCTGGTGAATAATTACGATTCCTTTTCCCTCGGAATCCTTGATTGTATTAAACTTGCATATCTCACCGTTGTAAACGATATCCCCTTCATAGGTGCCGTACGGATAAATGCCGCTCAGGACATTCATCAATGTTGATTTTCCCGCACCATTCTCACCGACAAGAGCGTGGATCTCGCCCTCCTCGACCTTCAGGTTGACATTGTCGAGCGCTTTGACACCGGGGAATGTCTTGGTGATATTTTTCATTTCCAGTATAATTTTTGCCAATGAATATCCCTCCAACAGTCTATTTCGCTTAGGACAAGTTATTTCGTGACAGTTCCTTACTGCCTACATAAACACAGGCGGGGAACCAGCCCCGCCTGTGCTCTCAGAGCTAAAAGCCCTTTGTCCGACTTTTAAGTTATCAGCGCCCGATTATTACTGAAGCTGATCCTCGGTGTAGTATCCGGAATCGATCAGGAGCTCTTTGTAGTTGTTCGCATCTGCGAATACCGGCTCGCACAGATAGGACGGAACTACGATAACGCCGTTGTCATAGGTCTCGGTATCGTTGACATCAACTTCCTCACCGTTGAGGATCTGGCCAACCATCTTAACAACCTGTGATGCCAGAGTACGGGTATCCTTGAATACGGACATGGACTGTTTTCCGGCGATCATGTTCTTGGTGTTCTCGATGTCGCAGTCCTGACCGGTTATAACCGGATATTCTCCGCTGTAGTTTGCAGCAAGAGCGGTCTCAACGCCGAGAGCGGTGGAGTCGTTGGAGCAAAGCCATACGTCAACGTTTGCATCGGTATAGTATGTGGAAAGGATGTTCTCTGCTCTGGACTGAGCGGTATCGGTCTTCCACTGCGGTGTAGCAACTTCGTCAAATGCGATCTGTCCGGACGGAACTACCAGCTTGCCCTCGTCGATGTACGGCTGAAGGACATCCATAGCGCCCTGATAGAAGTATCCTGCATTGTTGTCGCCGGGATCGCCTGCGGTGATCTCAAGGTTGAACGGTCCGTCAGCGTTCTCGAGGTCGAGAGCTTCGACAATGTAATTGCCCTGAACGGTACCAACCATATAGTTGTCAAATGTTGCATAGTAGGAAACTGCGTCGGAGTTCATGAGCAGACGGTCATAAGCGATAACCGGGATCTCATACTCAGCTGCCATGTCAAGAGCCTCGCCGAGGGAGTCGCCCTCGATTGCGGAGATAACCAGAACCTGTGCACCATTTCCGATCATGGTCTTGATCTGGTTCAGCTGTGTGCTGGGATCGTTGGATGCGAACTGAAGCTCTACTTCATAACCTGCATCTGTCAGTTCCTTCTCCATGTTGGCGCCGTCCTGGTTCCATCTCTGAAGATCCTTTGTCGGCATGGAAACACCAACTTTTTCGCCTTCTGCATGTACAGTTGTTCCGAGCATTGCTACCGCGATCATTGTTGTTGCCAGTAAAACTTTCCTGTTCATACTATACCTCCCATAAACTTGAAAGATTATATATTGGGGTTTCCCCCGTTCACAAGTGCAATATTAGCACATCCGAATCCTGATAAAAATAGATAATCTTTGCTTTCATCTTCATGATTTTGTTTTCAGAACCGGACAAAAACAAAAGCACAGGACATATTTGCCAAAAAAATCCTCCTAGTGCAAATATGTCCTGTTGACATTTTCCTATCCCTGTTTATTCCTGATTTGAGCCCCCTGTTTCGCTCCGCACGTTCAGGTACACTTCCTCCAGTGAATGGTATCCGCTGTCCACAATGACTTTCTTCATATTGTTTTTCTGCACGGCAACGGGCTCAAGGAGAAGGCAGTCCACCTCAGAGTTTCCATCGTACATGGTTCCGGTGAGGGGCAGATCCTTCGGATCAGAATTCTTCCCAAGCGCCACCGCATACTCCGCGGCCGCCCTGGCCAGATCCTCAACCGGCTTGAAGGCCGTCATTGTCTGTGTTCCCTCTACGATCCTCTGGCAGGCGGCCAGGTCGCCGTCCTGTCCGACCACCGCGACATTCCCGGCCATACGTTCCTCCGAGAGAACCCGGATCACAGAGCTTGCGATATCGTCATTCCCGCACATGATTCCCCGGACATCCGGATACTGCTGAAGCGCTTCCCTCACATATTCCGCGCCGAGCTCCGAGAGCCATCCCTCACAGTTGGCTTCGTAGACAATATTCAGGCCGCTGTCCGCTATCTCCTCGTCAAAGCCTTCCCGGACCAGAGCCACATTGTTGTCCTCCGCTGCTCCCTGGATCATGAAAATGTCTCCTCCCTCCGGGATCGCCTCCTTCAGGGCTTTCGCCATCATCGTCCCGACTGCCCTGTTGTCAAACGAGAGGTACAGGTCGGATCCCCCGTTCAGGACAAGACGGTCGTAGGAGATCGTCCAGATTCCCTTTTTCTGGGCTTCCTTCATCACATCCGATAAAAGCTCACAGTCCGCCGCGATCACAAGGAGAACATCTACCTTTTTCTCGATCAGGTAGCGGATCTGGGAGATCTGCTCTTCCACATCCCCGTTGGCGTTCTGGACATTGACGTCCGCTCCCAGCTCCCGGGCCGTGGATACGAATACATCGCGGTCCCGGATCCAGCGCTCTATGACAAATGAGTCAAAGCTGACACCGATGCTTATTTTATCCTCACTCTCCGCGGCCGCCCCGCTTTCCGCTTCGCTGCCTTCCTGCTCCGGGGATCCGCATCCTGCTGTCAGGGCGGACATAAGGATCAGCAGCATTCCCAGGAAAACCGTTCTCCATATTTTCATGATTTCCGGCATACGCTTTTTCCGTTCCAACATCATTCACCTCTGTCATAAATCCGGGAGTATCTGCTGTGCGGCATCTCCGCGCGTTTAAAATATTGCTGTCCGGTTATGCGTGTTCCCTGAATTCACTCGGCGTCACACCTTCATATTTTTTGAATATACGGCTGAAATAGTTGGGGTCGCTGTAGCCGCACATAATCCCTATCTCCTTGATGCTGTAGCCAGGGCTCCGCAGCATTCTCCGGGCTTCCCGGATACGGACGCTCGTCAGATATTCAATAAAGGTCCTGCCGTCCTGCTGCTTGAAGAGCTTGCTGAAATAGTAGGGGCTGATGTCCACATGACGGGAGACATCGTCCAGGGAAATATCCTTGTGATAGTTCTCATCAATGTAAGACCTTGCCCTGCTTACCACCGACTCCGACTCCTTCTCCTTCACCGTCGTCATGCCGCGGCACACCTCCTGGGTCTTATGCAGGAACCAGTGCCTGATTTCCTCAAAGCCGGAGCACTCCTGCAGATCACGGATATAATTCTCGCGGTATCGGAAGCCGTAATGGGCGCTGCCTTTTCGAAAAGCCTGATATTCCACACGCATCACCATCTCGAGAACCTTGATCTCGATATCCTCCCGGTAATCCCGGTAATTGCGTACCATCCAGTCGAAAAACTGATTTGCGATGGACAGGGAAGCTGCTTCGTCCGCCTCCAGCACGCTCTGTATGTACCGGTCCTCCAGATCCCTCGGATATTCTCCGTCGTATTCCTGTACAATCGGGATATCGTTAAAATGAACCACATGGCTCTTCCCCTCGCGGAGGGCCTGGAGCGCCTCGGAGTAGGATTCCTTCGCGCTGCTGATCGGCCTCACCTTTCCGATCCCTGCCCGGAATTTGACATCCCCGATCAGCTGTTCCAGCTTATGCACCATATTGCGGGCATTCTGCAGAATATCAATTCGTTCTTCATACGTCACCGTATTATCATCATGCGGAACCAGAAGCACAATGCGGTTGCTCATCACCGGCCCGACGATGCAGTTGAAAAAGCCGTGCGCCGTCTCCCGGACCTCCGAGTAAAACCTGCTTGCGCGTACACTCACCCCGATCGCGTTTGTCAGGACCCCGTTCTCATAGCCGTCACCGAATTCCACCACCATCATAAACGCATATTCCGCGCTGATGTCGAGAAGGTCCCGGTACTGATCGTCCTGGTTGCTGAAATCCTCCTGCAGAAGAAGGTTATAGATATACCCCGACTCGATCATCGGAACAACCGTCTCCAGCTTCTCACGGATTTTCAGGTCGTCGCTCCTCTTCTGCCGGCTGTCATCGACCTTCTGCATTGCTTTGTCACAAACCGCGAGGATCGTCTTGCGGTTCACCGGCTTTGTCAGGAATTCCAGCACGCCCAGGCTGATGCACTCCTGCGCGTAATGAAAACGGTCATAAGCCGTTATCACAATAAAGATCGTATTCTGGTTGAAGGTACGGATCTCCCGCATAGCCTGAACGCCCGACAGCCCCGGCATCTGGATATCCATGAAAATGATATCCGGCCGGAAGCTTTCTGCAAGCTCGATCACCGCTCTCCCGGTTTTCGCACAGGAGATTTCCACTTCCCTGCCGTAGTTGTTCTCGATCATTTTCCGGAGGGATTCCAGCATGATTCCCTCGTCATCCGCTATTAAAATCCGGTACATATCCTTTCTCCTGTTGTTCCTGCACTGTTTTCCTTATCCCGTTCCCGGATGATACAGCAGCAGGTGTTTTACCCTGTGCTGTACAGATGCACCTTCACATCGTTTCTTCGATAAATGGAATGCGGATCAGGACTTCAGTCCCCGCATCCTCTCCTCCGCTTCTGATCTCCAGCAGATTCTTCTGATTATAGTAGAGTTCCAGCCGGGCCTGCACATTGGAGAGCCCGATTCCGGTGGAATCCCCGGATCCCTGCGGATTATCTTCCGTCTTCACAGTGCCCTGCATCACCTGCCGGATTTTCTCCTCAGTCATTCCTTTTCCGTTGTCCCTGACGCTGATCAGGATGTTCTCTCCGCTCTTCATCACCGACAGGCGGATTCTTCCCTCCCAGTCAATATTGCGGATCCCGTGGTTCACCGCATTTTCGACCAGCGGCTGAAGAATCATGCTCGGAATACGAATCCCCAGCACTGTCTCATCGATCTCCTTGGAATAGTGAATGTCCCCCGCAAACCGGACATTCAGGATATAAATATAATTCTCGACCGACTCGACCTCCTCCTCAAGGGTGGCATCCTGATTCCCCTTTTTGACATTGTACCGGAAAAAGTCGGCCATATGCTCCACAAAAATGCTGGTCTGCTCCGCATCCTCCATCATGGCAAGCTGTGCGCCCGCGTTCAGGGAGTTAAAAAGGAAATGCGGATTGATCTGCGACTGAAGGTATTTCAGCTGGGCTTCCTTCAGATGCGCCTCCATAAGCAGCTCTTTTTCCTTCAGAGCCTGCTCCTTCTCCATATTTTCACGCGTCAGGCTGACATACTCATCGAGACTGGACACCATGGTGTTGAAGGCCCGGGTCATCACTCCCACCTCATCCAGTGAATCATTCATAGGAAGCTTCATATGGAAGTCACCCTCGCCGACATATTTTGCCGTCACGGCCAGATTCGTGAGAGGCGAGACCACCCCGCGCACCATAAAATACAGCATCAGGCATCCGACGCTCATCATGACGGCAATCAGCGCCGTTGAGAAAAGGCCCAGGGAACGCAGCGCCCCCTGCAGCTGCCTGAAGTTTTCGGAGTTGTTATGGAACTGGTAGTTGTTCAGATCATAGATCGAGCTGTTCAAATAATCGTAGAGCTGTCCGGCCCTCTCAAAGGACTTGCGGTACTTTTCCACATTGCGGCCCCGCTTGTACGAAACAGCCGCATCTGTCTCAGTGAGATAAGTCTCTGACATGTTCCGGATGTTCTTTTCCAGAAGCATGACAGGATTTTCCGTCACTTCCCTGTTCAGGCTCTCCAGCAGCTTCTGATAATCCTCCGCGCTTTTATAGTATTCTTCGAGAGAATCCGATGTCTTGACCTCGAGATAGCTGTAGGTGCTTTCGTGCACCTTTTCCAGCTTCTCCGAAAGCTCGTTCAGGCTGACATTGCTCCCGTACACCTGCCCCATGCTGTTCACCATACGGTTGACCTGTGTATACATTACCAGGTTCACGATGAAGATGATCATTGTCACAAAAAGAACCGCAAAGAGTACCTTCGTGGTCAGAGAAAGATCCTTCAGGCGGAAGCGTCTCTTTTTCTCTGTGTTTATTTCATTCATAGCGTTCGTTTCCCTGCCGCTCCGTTTTGTCTCCCCGTTCAGAAGGAAGTAAGCTTATCTGCCGCAAACCGTTTTTCTTCCTGCGTGTGACCCTCACTCCTTCAGGGGCGGCGCAGGAATCACGTTCAGGTCGACGGTGTAATAGGTGTTGCTCCTTCCGATCTCCCAGTATTCTGTCAATGCTTCAATGCTGTATTCAGCAATCTGTTCCGCGTCCATGGTGAACGTAACCGCGATCAGTCCTTTTTCCACAGCATCGAGAATGCTGTCCGAAGCATCATACCCGATAATGCTGACTTCTCCAACCATGTTAAAGTCAACCATCGCCTGATACGCGCACACGGTCGTCACCTCATCCAGGCATACGATGATCTCCGGAGGTCCGTCGGCAGACTGGAAAATGTTCCGCACGGCTTCCTCCACATCGAACTGGTTTTTGGAAATCAGATTCTGTTCCCGGACTTTTATGGTTCCGTTTTTTCCTGCTGCAGCATTGTAAATCTGAGAATACAGCTGGTTTTTGTCAAGCTCACGCTCCCGGTTGGATAAAATCAGAATATCCTCTGTATTCTCATCGATCAGCCGGGCTACCTGCGTCCCGTAGGCATGGCCCATCTGGTAATCGTTGACTCCGACGAAGGACTGGCGGGAGCTTTTGTTCGGATCATTCATGATTGTGATCACCGGAATCCCCTGCTCGGCAGCTTCATTGATCTTTTCGGTCAGTCCGGCTTCTCCGTTGTATTCCAGAATAATCCCGTCCACCTTTGCCGCAATGCACATGTCCATGCTCTCTGTCTTGTCGTACTCTGTGCTCCAGTCCGCCCTGCGGATATTGAGATACGCGTCATTCAAAGCAGCCTTTTCTTTTGCCAGGCCGTAAACTTCGCCCCAGAGCGACGAATTCCGGTTGTCAACGATCATCTCGTACTGCTTCGCGTAGGCCCGGTTGAGTTTCTCCTCCTTCATATCGATCGACCGGAACATGTTGTCGTAGTAGATCAGGACAGCCCCAAGAAAAAGGCCGAAAACCGCCAGTGAGAGTACCATGAGAACGATTTCGATTGAGAAGGTTTTTCTGCGCTGCATGGCGGCTCCTTTCGGGGACAGGGAATTACAGGAAAGAATTGTTACTATTATAAATCCTTTGCAGGGCAAAGTCAAACCGCCCGGCCAGACGGCCGGGCGGTTTCTTTTTACTTCTTTGCAGTTGTCGTAACGGTTTCTTTTTCACTCTTTTCGTCAGTGGTCTCGGATGCTTCGGTCTCTTTTTCGGAAGTCTCCTCTGTTTCGGCTTCTTTCTCGGTCTCAGTGGTTTCTTCCGCCTCTTCCTTGGTTTCAGCCTCTGTGGTCTCTTCCGCCTCTTCCTTGGTTTCAGCTTCTGTGGTCTCTTCCGCCTCGGTGGTTTCCTCTGACTCAGATTCGGTTCCGGAAGCTTCTTCTGCTTCAGTCTCTGCCTCCGACTCGTCTTCGGATTCTTCTGCTTCAGTTTCGGCTTCCTCCGTCTCCTCTGCAGGATCCTGTGTCAGATTGAATTTGTGGCTGTCGGTAACTACAAGTGTCTTCAGCACTTCCTCATCCACTGTGCATTCACAGTTTTCTGCCCACTCGTCGGTCACATCACTGTAATACTCGTTCTGCCTCTGGGTGGTCAGGCTCTCCCGCTCTCTTTCGGTCGCATCTTCATCAAAGGCTTTGTCAAGGCGGGCAACATAATAGCCGGAATTTGTCTCAATCACTTCCGGAACCATCTCGCCGTCGGAAAGCGCACGCAGCGCATCAATCAACACCAGCGGATAATTGGAGGCATCCATTTCTTCCGTCTCGTACTCCTCTGCCTCGGCATCTTCCTCAGCTTCGGCGTCTTCCTCTGCAGCATCTTCCTCCGCTGCAGTGTCTTCCTCTTCTGCTTCGGCGTCTTCCTCTGCGTCAGCATCTTCTGCTGCGGCATCCTCTTCAGTCGTCTCTTCCGCTGCTTCT
>CAMOXX010000090.1 GCA_946629475.1 uncultured Blautia sp.
TTCGGAATGCTTCGCATTCAGGTGCATGCACCCCATTCGGAATGCTTCGCATTCCTCATGTGGGCGGCCAGAGACGCTTCACGTCTTGTCCGCCCCATGTACACATACACAATTTGCCTGAAATGCAAGCATTTCGTTCAAATTGTGTGTGTGTACGTGGGGTGCTGATCATTTATCATTATATCCTTAATCATCCTCATCGTCCACATCAAAATGAATATTCTCGTGTATCATCTCGTCCACGGAAATCCGGTTCAGTGCCTCTGCCTTCCCGTCTTCGCCGGTTATCAGCCGGATCTCGACCGTCTTCCCGGTTCTTTTTTGGATGATGGATTTCAGCTCATTGATATACTCCTCATTTCCGGCCCGTGAGCTGCTGATAAAATCTCCGGCCCGGAACACTATGTAAAGGATATTCTCTCCGGTCGATCCATCATAGTAAGGCTCCGCATTTTTGAGGATTTCACGAAGAAGCCCTTTTGTCTGCCCCGCGATCATTCCCCATTCTGACACAATCCTCCGGAGATCCTCCGGGGCCGCAAAAGCAGGCTCCGGTTTTTTCGCTTTTCCGGCGCTGTCTCCCTGGCCGCCCGTCGGGGCGTACACAACACGGGGCGCTTCCTCAATACGCTTTTCCAGAACGCGCACGCGGTCCAGAAGCGAATCGAGGTTCGTCTCCATCGCAGGCCTTGTAAGCCTGATCAGCGCGACCTCCAGCACCACCCGCTTTTGGGTAGCATACCGCATCTGATTGGAAAGCTCCGAAAGGACCCGGATATAACGCATCAGTGTATCTGCATCTGCCATGCTGCTCTCCTCCTTCAGGAGAGTCAGGTTTTCAGCTGAGGCATCCACAATGCCCTCAGGATCATCCGCCGTTTTCACCAAAAGCAGGTTGCGAAGGTACCAGGTAAAATCCGACACAAACTGGGAGATGTCCCGGCCGGCAGCGATTGTTTCGTCCAGAAGACGGATGGCTGCGCCGGCGTCCCCGCGGAGAATCTCCCGCAGCATACGGCTGAATACTTCCGTATCCACTGCGCCGAGAACTTCGAGGACATTGTCATAGGTGAGCTTCTCTCCGAGATAGAAGGCAATGCACTGGTCCAGAAGCGAGAGCGCGTCGCGCATGGAGCCGTCGCCGGCTTTCGCGATATACCGGACTGCCTTCTCCTCCGCCTCCACTCCCTCCCTCTCCAGAAGAGCGGTCAGACGGTTCGCGATGGTATCGACCGTGATCCTGTGAAAGTCATACCGCTGGCAGCGCGAAAGGATCGTGACGGGTATCTTGTGGGCTTCGGTTGTCGCCAGGATAAAAATCACGTAGGACGGCGGCTCCTCCAGCGTCTTCAGAAGAGCATTGAACGCTCCCGGCGAGAGCATATGCACCTCATCAATAATGTAAACGCGGTAATTTCCCTCCGTCGGCCGGTACGCCACCTCATCACGGATCTCGCGGATATTGTCGACACTGTTGTTCGACGCCGCGTCGATTTCTGCCACATTCATCGAAGTCCCGGCCAGGATTGAACGGCAGATGCGGCATTCGTTGCACGGGCTTCCATTTACAGGGTTTTCACAGTTTACCGCGCGGGCCAGGATTTTGGCCACCGAAGTTTTTCCGGTACCTCTGGTCCCGCAGAACAGGAAAGCATGGCCGATCCGGTTCGCCCTGACCTGATTGCGCAGGGCCGTCACGATGTGATCCTGCCCTTTTACCTCGTCAAAATTGTCCGGTCTGAATTTTCTGTAAAGAGCCTGATAGCTCATAAAGGTTTCTCCCTGTCATTCTAAAACGGAAAGCAGGGACCTGAAGAGGCCCCTGCCGTTACTAATGTTCAGCATAATCAGGATCAGTCACCAAAGCTGATGCCGATGGCTTTTGCAGCCTTGACGGTCTGATCTTTTTCGGATACCATCTTAAGCTTGCCGGCGCATTCCGCAAGCGGTACTCGTTTAATCTTGTTGTTGACGATACCGATCATCACGCCGTAATCCTCATCAAGGATCGCCTCGGCCGCGCCTGCACCGATTCTGGTGGAAAGGACGCGGTCATACGGACACGGCTCGCCGCCTCTCTGGGTATGGCCGGGAACTGTGATACGCACCTCGCTGCCGGTTTCCTTGAAGATACGCTCCGCGATCTCATAGGAAACAGACGGATACTTTTTGGCGCGCGCTTCCAGCTTTTCTTTATATTTTTTCTTGGAAAGCTTTGCGTCCTCTTTGGAGATTGCGCCTTCCGCAACCGCAAGGATCGTGAACCTCTTTCCGGCTTTATTACGTCTGTCGATCGCGCCTACGACCTTTTTGATGTCGTACGGGATTTCAGGAATCAGAATGATGTCGGCGCCGCCCGCAAGACCAGCGTGCAGTGTCAGGGAGCCGACCTTGTGGCCCATAACTTCCACAATAAATACACGCCCGTGGGAAGCCGCTGTTGTATGGATGCAGTCAATCGCGTTTGTCGCGATATTTACCGCGCTCTGGAATCCGAATGTCATATCGGTGCCCCAGATATCGTTGTCGATCGTCTTCGGAAGGTGAATAATGTTCAGTCCTTCCTCGCGAAGAAGGTTTGCTGTCTTCTGGGTTCCGTTGCCGCCCAGGATAACAAGGCAGTCGAGGCAGAGCTTATAATATGTCTGCTTCATCGCTTCAACCTTGTCGAGCCCTTTTTCATCCGGAACGCGCATCAGCTTGAACGGCTGGCGCGAAGTACCGATGATCGTACCGCCCTGGGTCAGGATTCCCGAAAAGTCGCGGGAAGTAAGCATGCGGTATTTCCCGTAAATCAATCCTTTATATCCATCATCAAAGCCGTAAACCTCCAGTTCATTTACTGCCTCGGCAAGAGCCTTGACAACACCCCTCATAGTGGCATTGAGCGCCTGACAGTCACCACCGCTGGTCAGAAGTCCTATTCTTTTAATCATCAGTATCCTCCATTTCTGTGCCCGTCAGGCACGTTTCTGTCCGGTCCTGCTGTCCGGAATCTTTCAATCCGTTATATTATATAATAGTTCCCCGGAATATACAATGCTTTTTTGTGCATCATTTAATCGGAAAAGGCTTTACTTTTTATTGGACTTTCATTTTCCCTATGATATAATGAAACAATCGTAACTGTTCAGCCCCCCTTTGATGGAGACAAATCAGCATGAAACAATTTCAGTACAGCTACGAAAAAGAATTCGGCCTGAACGTCTGGCTCCGCCGCATTCAGGCATACTGTTCTGCAAATGCCATTCCGGAAGAAAAGATTCTGTTCCGGATCTATTCCGACTCAACCAGCGTGAGCACCATCGGCCCGGTCATCTCCCGAATCCGGAAAAAGCTCCCGCAGGCATTATATACCGGTTCCTCCACCCACGGCAATATCATCCACGGAGGCCTTGCGCATTCGCATATTGCCCTTTCCTGTACTGTCTTTGAGGACAGCAGCACCCGCCTTAAAGTGCTGCAGCTTCCTCTGGATTCCCTTACGCAGGAAGAGAGTGCCTCTTTTCTTTTGAAAACTGTCCGGGAAAATCCCTGGGTCAGAGCGGTCGAAATGATGTCTACCGTCCACTCAGCCGCCATTGATGTTTTCCTTGAAAGACTCTCGTCGCTCCCGGACAGCGTACAGTTCTTCGGAGGCGGTGCCCATGGAACGGATACCGCCGGTGGAGATACCAGCCGTGCATTTGTCTTTTCCGGTTCCGGCGCCGTGACTCAGCACAGCGCGGTATTTATTCTGTATGGCGGAGATTCCCTGCACGTACAGTCACGTTATTTTGCGGGATGGCAGGAAATGGGCCGTCCTATGGCCATCACAGCCGCCGAAGGCCGCGTCCTGAAAGAGCTTAACGGCATTCCCGCCCGGGATGTATACAAACAATATCTCGGAATATCTGAAGAAAAGGATTTTACTAACCTTGCTAAGGTCTTTCCTTTCTCTGTAGAGTCGGATTCCGTCCACTTTCTGAGAGTCGTGGTCTCTTTGGCTGAGGATGGAGGACTTTTCCTTGCCTCTCCCGTCAAAGAAGGTGACCTTTGCCGCATAAGCTATGGAAACCACGGAATCATCAGGGAATGCTTACAAAAAGAGCTGGCACAAATGCGGGAATTCCGCCCTCAGGCGATCCAGCTGTTTTCCTGTGCCGCCCGTGAATCCTTCTGGGGGAAGGCTATGACAAGCAATGAAACTTTCCCCTTTGAGACCCTCGCCCCGACTTCAGGGTACTACACTTCAGCCGAATTCCTGCGAACCCGCAGCAAAATCTTTCTCCACAACAGTACGCTCGTGATTGTCGGAATGCGCGAAGGAGTAGGGGACCCTGTTTTGAAGGATTATTTTGTCCCGGAAGAATCCTCTTCCCGCCACATGATGATCAACCGCAGCCTCGCTTCATTTATCCAGGAACAGGACAGAGAGCACGGCTGGTGAAACAGCAGAGGACGGCTGTCATGCAGTAAGGCTGCATGATAACCGTCCTCTTTTAATGCGCTGCCGTTCAGCTGCGTTCTGCAGCTTCCGGTTCATTCTTCCCTTGTTCTGTTCGAAATCGTAACCAGACACCTCACATCGCTGGTTTCATCCTCAATATAGTCTGACTTAATATGCAGACTCACTCTCCTGCCTTCCTTATCAATCAGGGTAAAAAAGGAGGAAAAGTCAATCCCGTACAAGACTTCCTGGCACTGCTGGCGCAGCATCTCACGGTGCTCCGGAGCCACACGGGCATAAACGCTCCCGTCAGACAGCTCTTTCTCAAGCTCTTCCCTGGTCATTCCGAGTTCTGGCAGTCCCTGGGCAACAACCTCAAAGCCATAGCCGCCTTCCTTTTCATAGACAAATATAATGCACTCCGAGAAGACCCTCGTCACAAGGTCCATATGCTTCTGCAGGAGCGTAATCTGCGTAACGTCCCTCGCAGAGCCGTAAAATCTCCGGTTTTCTCCTTCTGAACCCAGATAGTAAAAATGGATGAGAAAACGCGAAGCGCCTCCTCCTGCCTGATAGAAGCTCAGCAGCTCGCTGCTTCCGTTCAGCCGGTCCACCATTGCACGCTCCAGAGCATTCTCCAGCAGAGACGCTTCGCCGGGCGGCATAAACTGCTCTATGTTCTGCAGCCTCTCATGAAACACCGGAGAATGAACTGCTTCATAAAACTGTTCATTAAACCGGATAATATCAACCCCCTGCGGGGTCCATGCATAGATTGCCGCCGGTCCGAGAATATTGTTCAGCATGGCATCGCTGTAGATGGAGTTGTCCATAAACTCCCTGACGCGGAACTGTTCATTCGCTTTGAACACGAATCCTTCGGCCTCGATGTTGCTCGAATCAGAGGAGAGTTTTTCAAAGTTCGCCACACTCATCGGCCTGAAGAAGAAAAAGCCCTGCATATAACGGCATCCCATGCTCAGAAGAAATTCTCTCTGCTCCTTGCTCTCAACACCCTCTACGATAATCGGAATCCCCATCATCTTTGTCATATTGATGACAGACTCCAGAATATTCACTCCCCGGATTTCCGTATCTCTGTCCATCCTGAGGAAATTGGCGTCGATTTTGATCACATCGACATCCAGCTCATGGAGCATGTTGAGGGAGGAGTACCCGCTTCCAAAGTCGTCCATCAGGACCAGGAATCCTTTGTCCCGCAGCTGCTTCACCACATTCCTGACCGTGGAGGAATCCTCAGCAACCGCAGATTCGGTTATTTCTATTTTAATGGCATTCCAGGGCAGATGGTATTTTTCAACAAGGTTATGGAAAAAGCCGGGAACATCGATCGTAAAAATATCCACCCGCGAAACATTGACCGAGATCGGCAGGAGCAGGTTCCCTCTGTCGAGCCAGCTTCGGATCCAGGCTGCCACCCTCTCCCACATAAACTGATCAAGGTCCGTGATAAAGTTGTATTTTTCCAGAACCGGCACAAAAAGCGCCGGCGGAACATAGCTTCCATCCTTCTTTTTCCAGCGAACCAGTGCTTCTGCACCGACAATCTTACCGTTTGACGCACGGCACTGGGGCTGAAGGAAAAATGTAATCTCATTCTCCTTCAGGGCTCTCTGGAAGTCCGTGATCAGACTGTAGTCCGTCTCGATCTGCTCCACCATCTTCCGGTCATAAAAACGGATCCGGTTTTTCAGATCGTTCCTCGCCAGCTCACAGGCAAACGAGGCTCTGTCGTAAAGCTCCATGATAGAGATTTTTTCACTCACTTCGGCAATCCCTAACGACGGAAGAAAGCCCACCGAGGCGCCGTAACGCTGCAGAACCCCCCGGATGTTTTTGTACAGCAGATCCACATCGCACTTGTCCGCCGGGACAAACAGGCAGAAATCGTCATCTCCCAAATAGCAGGCCAGCCCGCCCAGACTGACAGCATTCATCCTGAGTCCGGCTCCGATTCGAGCAAGAACCATATTTCCGTTTTCCCAGCCGTACCATTCATTGAACAGCTTGAATTTTTCGAGGTCAATGGAAATCAGGTACCAGACACCTGTGACTTCGGAGAGGATGGATTCTGCCAGATTGAAAAAATCCTTTTTATAATAAAGACCGGTCATCGGATCCGGTTTTAAATCAGAATTCTGATCAGTTGTGTTCAGTCCCTGTTCCCGCTCAACGATATTCTGGACATCGTAGATATAGCATTCAACAATGCCGTCGTCTATCCCGTATTTCTCACCGGTGATTAAAAGCTGGTCGACCCATCTCCACTGGCGGTCCATTCCCCGGGTCCGGAACCGGAATTCCATCGCTCCCGGAATCCCCGCCGCAGAAAGTGTTGACATAATTCTGCCGGGGTCCATAGTTTTTACATATTTATCTTTGTCCTCCGGAAAAACCATATGATCCGCGGCATACCTGTAAAACTCAGTGTATCCGCCCTTTAAAACAGGCATCTGGTACTTTTCTTCCATGTGGAACACCGCTTTCATGCGGTCGTTGGGAATGTCCAGTACAAGCAGCTCGTCAAAGCCGGAATTCCTGATATACTGAATCAGGATCTGCGGATCATTAATATACTGGAAAAGGCTGAGAATCCCCTTATCCATGAATCTTATCCTCTCTTTCCATACCGCATCTCAGGGTTCATGTTGAATGGCTGCTCAAATACTATGACTCACCCGCCAGAAGCTGCCTGCGTGGATTCAGGACTTCTGGCGCTGTAAGCACTCTATTCTTTCCAAAAATCCTGTTCCTCGGTCTGACTCTTTATAAAATGTGCGAGACAGCTGCTAACCTGCATCTGGTGGGACAATTCTTCTTTTCCAACATGTATTTCCGGAATCTCACCGGAAGGCTCTCCCTCGCGCAGTCCGACAGCGACAATCGTGACATTGTGGAGAAGAACATCCTTCCCTGTCCTTAAAAATTCACCTGCCGTATAAAATCCGCTGGTCTGGGCTATAGCCTCGAACGGCAGTGTTTCGCGGCTGGTATCGCTGCGTCCCCAGAACATCAGCCTTGCAGCGCACGAAAACAGCTGGATCACCTGCGGCTCAAACTGCTGCATTTCCGAAAGATTTTCTTCCAGCCTTTCCAGAATCTTCACAGCATTGCCAAAGGTAAATGCACATTTCTCGGTGTCCTCCCGCACAAACGCGGACAGGCGTATGCTCCCGTCATCCTCCGTTCTCGTCACGATGCGCAGATAAGGCGTGCCATGTGTACGAAAGCCCAGTGGGAATACATTTGCCAGAGTAAAGTAATACTCCCCTTCCGGAATCTGAAGGAAGCGTTTGTATACCTCTCCGGCAGGCTGTCCGTTCATGCTGCTGATATGATTCCCTGATATTCCGGAAATCGGGATACTTTTTCCCAGCTGGCTCCATCCGATATGGTACATGGTATCCAGATGAAGGGAGGAGCCTCCCAGCAGGATAAAGACAGCACTGTGACGCGCTGTTCCTCCTTCCTTCGAAAAGACAAACGTATTTGAGGAATCCCCGTTTTTCATGTCCGAGGCGTGGGCACAGCCTCCATAAATCATAATATTTTCCGGCAGATCAGACAGCTTCCTGCAGAACGCGTCCATATCCACCCCGCCGGCTGTTGTCATGATTTCGACCGCTTTCACCCAGGGATTGTCCTTTATTGCTTTCAAAAGGGCATCAGCCGTCCGGTCCTGTGTATCGTAGTCCATCGGATACTGAAGAATGCTGAGCCGCGACTCCGGATCCTCAAAAATCGTACATGTAATCGAAATATGCTCCTCGACCAGGCTCCCGTAGACAATGTTCCCGATCGACGACGCCCCCGCATAGGGGGAATCAGGAAACTCCTTTGTGATCTCGGACAACACCGGTGAAAGAATCGTGTCATCGCACAGATCCGAGAAAATTCTGAAGACAGCAGATTTTTCGGAACTACCACTGTCTTTGCAGAATTCGTGAATCTTTTTCAGCCATGCTTTCAGGGCATGTTTTTTCTTATACATTATCTGAAACTGTTTCATAATATGCGGCCCTTCTTAACCGAAAAACAAGTGTACAGCAAGGCTGCACTGATAATTCCTCAGCCGCCGGCTGCGGCCACTTTTATTCTTTCATATTACCATACCTCTGCGGGTCATATCAAGCTATATTTGTGCCTGTTCGGCGCTCTGTGCACTCCGAAGGAGTTCTGATTCGTTACGACTACATTTCCTCTTTCTAAATCCGGTTAATTGGTATATAATTGACCTGATAACCGTTCAGCATTCCGTATGAATGATGAATGAGTTACAGCTGTTACAAATTATAAGGAACTGTTCCTAAGTTCCTAAGGCTTTTCAAACCGGTGCATAATCCTCCTGTATACAGCAGGTTCGGGGGTACTGCGCCGCAACCACCAACGAAAGGAGTTTCACACAATGGCTAACAGAATTTCACTCAACGGCACTTCTTATCATGGGGCAGGAGCAATCAAGGAGATTGTTACCGAAGTGAAGGCCCACGGCTTCAACAAAGCGTTTATCGCATCTGATCCCGACCTGATCAAATTCGGCGTAACGAAAAAAGTGACGGACCTTCTGGATGAGGCAGGCCTTCCCTACGAAATCTACTCCGATATCAAGCCGAACCCGACCATCGAGAACGTACAGAACGGTGTGAAAGCTTTCAAGGCATCCGGCGCTGACTATATCATCGCAATCGGCGGCGGCTCCTCCATGGATACCTCCAAAGCAATCGGAATCATTATCACCAATCCGGAATTTGAGGATGTCCGGAGCCTTGAGGGAGTTGCTCCGACCAAGAATCCGTGCGTCCCGACCATCGCTGTCCCGACAACCGCCGGAACCGCAGCCGAGGTTACAATCAACTACGTTATCACAGATGTTGAAAAGATGCGCAAATTCGTTTGTGTTGACACCCACGATATGCCGATCATCGCTGTAGTTGATCCGGAGATGATGGCCTCCATGCCCAAGGGCCTGACCGCTTCGACCGGTATGGATGCCCTGACCCACGCAATCGAGGGCTACATCACAAGAGGCGCATGGGAAATGACCGACATGTTCCATCTTGAAGCGATCCGCCTGATCTCCCAGAACCTGCGCGGCGCAGTGGCCAATACCAAGGAAGGCCGCGAAGGAATGGCTCTCGGACAGTACATCGCCGGAATGGGCTTCTCCAATGTCGGCCTCGGAATCGACCATTCGATGGCACACACCCTCAGCGCGCACTATGATACACCGCATGGTGTTGCCTGCGCTATGTTCCTGCCGATCGCGATGGAATTCAACAAAGAGTACACCGGTGAGCGCTACAGAGAGATCGCAAGAGCCATGGGTGTCGAAGGTGTTGACCAGATGAGCCAGGAGGAATACCGCCAGGCAGCGATCGACGCTGTGAAGAAGCTCTCTGCAGATGTCGGAATCCCGGCAAAGAACGATCGTATTAAAGAAGAAGATCTTGAGATCCTCGCAAAAGATGCTCTCGCTGATGCCTGCTATCCGGGCAACCCGCGCGAAGCAACACTGGAGCAGGTTATCGAGATGTTCCGCATGCTGATGTAAGAATACAGTGCCCAAAGACCTTGAGCCCGCGCAAGCTTGCTTGCGTGGGCTCAGGACTTTGGGCGCTGTATGATTACGGATTGTTCCGCACTTCGTGCTCTCACAATCCTGCCCGCCATTCGGATT
>CAMOXX010000091.1 GCA_946629475.1 uncultured Blautia sp.
CATCGATATCAAAGGTAACCTCGATCTGCGGCACACCGCGGCGTGCGGGCGGGATTCCGTCCAGACGGAACTGGCCGAGGGACTTGTTGTCGCGCGCAAACTGACGCTCGCCCTGTACCACGTTGATGTCAACTGCAGTCTGATTGTCGGCAGCTGTCGAGAAGATCTGGCTCTTCTTGGTCGGGATCGTTGTGTTTCTCTCGATCAGTCTGGTCGCTACGCCGCCCATGGTCTCGATCGACAGGGAAAGCGGAGTAACATCCAGCAGAAGGATATCGCCTGCGCCTGTGTCGCCGGCAAGCTTGCCGCCCTGAATCGAAGCGCCGAGCGCAACGCACTCATCCGGATTCAGGCTCTTGCTGGGCTCCTTGCCTGTCAGCTGGCGGACCTTATCCTGCACAGCCGGAACACGGGTAGAACCGCCTACCAGAAGGACCTGGCCAAGTTCGCCAGCCGTGATGCCTGCGTCCGAAAGAGCCCTGCGGACAGGTTCTGCAGTCTTTTCGATCAGGTCATGGGTCAGCTCGTCAAATTTTGCCCTGGTAAGGTTCATGTCAAAGTGCTTCGGTCCATCCTGGGTAGCAGTGATGAACGGAAGGTTGATGTTGGTTGTCGTTGCGGAGGAAAGCTCCTTCTTCGCCTTCTCAGCAGCTTCCTTCAGTCTCTGAAGCGCCATCTTGTCATTGCTCAGATCGACACCCTCGGTTCTTTTGAACTCGGAGAGCATGTAGTCTGTGATCTTCTGGTCAAAGTCATCGCCGCCCAGACGGTTGTTTCCTGCCGTTGCAAGAACTTCGATGACACCGTCGCCGATCTCGATGATGGAAACATCAAAGGTACCGCCGCCAAGGTCATAGACCATGATCTTCTGCTCTTTTTCGTTGTCAAGGCCGTAAGCCAGCGCTGCCGCAGTCGGCTCGTTGATAATACGCTTTACATCAAGGCCGGCGATTTTGCCTGCGTCCTTGGTAGCCTGACGCTGTGCGTCGTTGAAATATGCGGGAACGGTGATAACCGCCTCTGTAACCTTCTCACCGAGGTAATCCTCAGCGTCCTTTTTCAGCTTCTGAAGGATCATTGCAGAGATCTGCTGCGGTGTATACTGTTTTCCGTCGATGTTAACTCGGTAATCGGAGCCCATCTCCCTCTTGATGGAGGAGATCGTATTCTCCGCGTTGGTAACGGCCTGGCGCTTAGCCGGCTCGCCGATCAGACGCTCTCCGTTTTTGGTAAATGCGACTACCGACGGTGTGGTTCTTGATCCTTCCTGGTTTGCGATAACGGTGGGCTGTCCACCTTCCATAACTGCCACGCAGCTGTTTGTTGTTCCTAAGTCAATACCGATAATCTTGCTCATTTATGTTTCCTCCTCCTGGGTTTTCTCATCTTCGGGCCGGATCCTTCCAATCCGGCTTTCTCTGTTTATAAGCTCCCGGTTCCTTATGCAACCGGATTTCAGTTGGCCACCTTGACCATGCTGTGCCTTACCACGGAATCCTTGTAGGTATAGCCTTTCTGGAATTCCTCCACAACCGTGTTTTCTCCGTAATTCTCATCATCCACATGCATCACCGCATTGTGGAACGAAGGGTCAAAATCCTTTCCGACCGCTTCGATCGGAGCAACGCCCATATCCTCGAGCGCCGTCATCAGCTGTTTGTACACCAGCTTCATTCCATCCGCAAACGCGTCGTTCTCGGGCGCCTGTGAAAGGCCTCTCTCAAAGCTGTCCACCACCGGCAGTATTTTTTCGACAATATCCCGCGCTCCGATGATGTACATGCCGGACTTTTCCTTTTCCGTCCGCTTGCGGAAATTGTCGAACTCCGCCATATTGCGTTTCAGCTTGTCCGTAAGCTCTTCCACCTGCTGACGGTACTTTTCGATTTCCTTCTTTTTTCTGCCGAACATAGAGGTTCTTTCCGCCTCCTCAGTTTCATTTTCATCGTGATCCGATGCGGCCTGAGCATCCTCCTGCTCCGCTTCATCCTCCTCCGGATCCTCGATCACGATCTCCGGCTTCTGTTTATTTTCTTCTGCGGAAGCCTCCGCGGATTCTCCTTCCTTTACGCCCTCCGCGTTTTCTTCTGTTATATTTTCCTCCGATTTATTCAGATCCACTTCTGACACGAGATCTCAACCACCTTTCTATGTTTTATTCTGAAGCAGACTGTCGAGCTGGGTTTTCAGTTCCTTCAGACTTTCCACAACGTTCTCATAATCCATACGCTTCGGCCCTATAATACCAATTGTGCCGCGCATTCCCGCTCCGAGTTCATAAGTCGCCGTCACAACGCTGCAGTCCTTCATTGTCTGGATTGGAAGCTCCTCCCCGATATAAACCGACAGGCCTGTATTTTCATCATCAGACATTCTCTGCCTGACCAGATCCGCAAGCTGCTGTTTTTCCTCGAATGTTGAGATCAGCTCACTCGCCTTTTCCTTGTCGGCAAGCTCCGGGTACTTGAAAATGTTTGTCGCTCCGGATGTGTAGATCTCCACGTCCTCCTGATCCACCTGGATCGTAGCCGCAACCGCGTCGAGCACGGTCGCCACCACACTGCTGTGCATCCCCGCCTGTTCCTTCAGCCTGGCGATCATTCCCAGGTTGATGTCCTGCACGGGAATACCGTTCAGATTCGTGTTCAGCAGCAGGTTCAGCTTCAGGATGGTCTCGTCATCCATCTCGTCCTCAAGCTCGATGATCTGGTTCCGGATCAGGTTGTTGTCATTCACAACAACGGCAACCAGCTGGCTCTTGCTTACCCTGGACAGCTGGATGAATTTGATCCGGCTGCCCCGGTACTGGGGTACCGAAACCATCGCCGCGTAGTTGGTGTTGGAGGCCAGCACCCTGGCCACCTTTTTCAGAACCTTGTCCATCTTGTCCGTCTGCTCGATCATGAGGGAACGGAGGCCTTCGATCTCCTCCTCCTTTTCCTTCATCAGTTCATCCACATACAGGCGGTAGCCCTTGTCGGAAGGGATCCGGCCGGCCGACGTGTGAGGCTGCACAATGTAGCCCATCTCTGTCAGGTCCGACATCTCATTCCGAATCGTCGCAGAACTTACATTCAGGTCGGCATATTTGGAAATGGTACGGGATCCGACCGGCTCACCGGTCTCCATGTATGTCCGGATGATCGCTTTCAGTATTTTCTTTTTCCGCTCATCAAGACCGTAATCCACAGCTGATCCCCCTTTCCTGCTTGTTAGCACTCGTTTGATAAGAGTGCTAACATTTATGCTATTAAGATAGCACCGCCTTTTTTATTTGTCAACACCTTTTTTGTTTTTTTTCCGTCAAGAATCCGACAGCTCCATCAGATTCTTTTTGAGCTCCAGCATTTTATCGCGCAGCTCTGCCGCCTGCTCAAAATTCAGGTCGGCCGCTGCCGCCCTCATCTGCTTCTCTACCTCTTTGATCAGCTTCTCCAGTTCCTTTCTGTCCATCGATTCCGGATCCTTCTCCAGCTTCACCTCGGTCTCGGCGACTGCCTTCGAGACGGCAATCAGGTCCCTGACCGCCTTCCGGATCGTCGTAGGCGTGATATTGTGCTCCTTGTTGTATGCCTCCTGCAGCTCTCTCCTCCGGTTTGTCTCCTCGATCGCGTTCCGCATGGAATCGGTCATGACATCGGCATACATCACCACATGCCCCTCACTGTTCCGCGCTGCCCGCCCGATGGTCTGAATCAGGGATGTTTCGGAGCGGAGAAATCCTTCCTTGTCGGCATCCAGGATCGCGACAAGCGAAATCTCAGGAATATCCAGTCCTTCCCTCAGCAGGTTGATTCCCACCAGGACATCAAAAACATCAAGCCGCATATCCCGGATGATTTCCGCCCGCTCCAGGGTATCGATGTCGGAATGCAGGTATCTTACCCGGATCCCCGCCTCCTTCAGGTATCCGGTGAGGTCCTCCGCCATGCGTTTTGTAAGTGTCGTAATCAATACTTTGTTTTTGCGGTCCGTCTCCCGGTTGATCTCCCCGATCAGGTCGTCGATCTGCCCCGCAACGGGACGCACTTCGATCTTCGGATCAAGAAGGCCGGTCGGGCGGATGATCTGCTCGGCACGCAGCAGCTCGTTCTGCTCCTCGTACTCTCCCGGAGTTGCCGAGACAAACAGTACCTGATCCAGCTTCTGTTCAAACTCGTCAAAGGACAGCGGCCGGTTGTCGAGCGCCGAGGGAAGCCGGAATCCGTATTCCACCAGGGTTTTCTTCCTGCTCAGGTTCCCCATGTACATCGCACCGACCTGGGGAATTGTTTTGTGGGATTCGTCCACAATCAGCAGAAAATCATCCCCGAAGTAATCCAGCAGCGTGTATGGCGGCTCGCCGGCCTCCAGCCCCGAGAGATACCTCGTATAGTTTTCGATGCCGGCACAGAATCCCGTCTCCTTCAGCATTTCTATATCAAAATTGGTGCGCTCCGCGATCCTCTGCGCCTCCAAAAGCTTATCCTCGCCTTTAAAGAAATCCACCTGCTGCTTCAGCTCCTGTGTGATCTGCTCCGCCGCCGCTTTCATCTGCTCGGCGGGCACCACATAGTGCGAAGCCGGAAAGATGCCGGCATGCGTGCGTTCCGCCTTCACCTGGCCGGTCAGCACATCGATCTCGGTGATGCGGTCGATCTCATCCCCGAAAAACTCGACACGGATGGCATTTTCTGAATAGTTGGCGGGGAAAATATCCAGGACATCCCCGTGCACCCGGAATGTTCCGCGGTGAAAATCCATCTCGTTCCGGGAATACTGGATATCGATCAGCTGCCGGATCACCTCGTCGCGGTCTTTCTCCATACCCGGCCGCAGCGAAATCATCATCTCCTGAAAATCCTTCGGCGATCCGATCCCGTAAATACATGAGACCGACGAGACAATGATCACATCCCGCCTCTCTGAAAGCGCGGCTGTAGCGGAGAGCCTCAGCTTGTCGATCTCGTCGTTGATCGCCGAGTCCTTCGCAATATATGTGTCGGTCGAAGGCACATAGGCCTCCGGCTGGTAATAATCATAATAGGAAACAAAATATTCAACGGCATTGTCCGGAAAGAACTCCTTAAACTCTCCGTACAGCTGTGCCGCAAGGGTCTTGTTATGGGCAAGCACAAGGGTCGGCTTGTTCAGGGCCTGAATAACATTTGCCATTGTGAAGGTTTTTCCGGATCCCGTAACCCCGAGAAGTGTCTGGCACTGATTGCCTTCCCGGAAACCTTTTACAAGCTCTTCAATCGCCTGCGGCTGGTCGCCGGTAGGCTGATATTCCGAATGCAGATGAAACTGATCCATAGTTTTTTCCTTTCGATCATGTCCATGGGGCGGGCGGGACTCAAAACGTCTCTGACTCCCCACACAGGGAATGCAAAGCATTCCAAATGTATAAGTATTGAAAAGATGCAGAAAAGCCGCAAATACGCGATTGTATTTGCGGCTCTCATTATGCAGCTATGGGATAAGATATCCCGGCATCCCCGGCCGAAGGCCGGCGGAAAATCAAAGCTGAGATGTACAGTGCGGGCACCTTGTGGCATCCACGGAAATCTCGCTCTTGCAGAACGGGCAGATCTTTGTAGCCGGAGCAGCCGGTGCTTCCGGTTTTTTGACCTTGGCCGCCGCAGTGTTGACTGCCTTCAGGATGAGGAACAGTACCAGCGCAGTGATCAGGAAGTTGATGATCGCCGTGATGAAATTGCCGTACATAAGAACCGGCGCAGCATCACCGCTTCCGAGCTTCAGTGTAAGATTGGAAAAATCCGTTCCGCCGAAGATGCCCAGGATCGGGGTGATGATGTCCTCATTCAGAGAAGTCACAATCGCGGTGAACGCGCCGCCGATGATAACACCGACTGCCAGGTCCATGACGTTGCCTCTCATGATGAATTCTTTAAACTCTTTCACAAGACCCATAGTGTTTTCCCCTTTCTTTTAAAAACCTCAACACAAACATATTACCTCATATGGCAAAAGGAATCAAGAGATTTTCTTAAAGAAATCGTCACTATTCACGGCCCAACCGCAAGCGGCTGGGCCTGTGCCCTCCATTCGGAATCTCGCCCTTACGGGCTCCATCATCTGCTGTCGCCGAGGAAGAACAGGGCCAGGGTGCCGGGACCGGAATGAGCGCCGATCACCGCTCCGACATAGTGGATCATAACCGTCTTCAGATGATGTCTGCTGCGGATTCTCTCCGCAAGAAGCTTTGCGTCCTCCTCACAGTCCCCGTGACTGATAAAAATCGTATCGCAGGATTCCGCATAGCTCCCGAGCTTCTGTTCCATCAGGTCAGCAAGCTCATTGATTGATTTTTTGCGGCCGCGCACCTTGCCGATCGCGATCAGATGCCCCTCATCGTCCACATGCAGAATCGGTTTGATCGAAAGCACGCTGCCGACAATTGCCGTTGTCCTGGAAACCCTGCCGCCTCTGTGCAGGTGGAAAAGGTTATCGACCGTGAACAGATGGACAAGATTGAGCTTATGATCCTCCAGCCACGCGGCGTTCTCCTCGATCGTCATTCCTTCTTTTTTCTTCTGCAGGGCATAATAGACAAAAAGGCCCTGTCCCATCGAAGCGCAGAGTGAATCGATCACATAGATTTTCCGGTCCGGATACTGTTCCCGGAGATCTTCCGCTGCCAGCTTCGCGCTGTTGCAGCTTCCGCTGAGCCCCGAAGAAAAGGCGATGTGCAGCACGTCCTTTCCTTCCTTCAGATAAGGCTCAATCAGCATGCGCACCTGTTCCGGGTTGACCTGGGCTGTAGTCGGCAGGGCACCGCCTCTCACCCTGGCATAAAATTCCTTTTCCGGAAGGAAATCCGGGTAATGATATACTTTTCCATCCATCGTGTAGCTCAGGTAGGTACAGCCGATCCCGTTCTCTTCCATGTAGCTCTCCGGAAGATCCGCACAATTGTCTGTTGTGATCATGTAATCCTTCATCCTGTTTTCTCCTTTAACTGTGTTGATGTACCGAGAATCTCAACCGCCTTCTGAAGCTGAATGTCCCCCTCCGAGAGAAGTACATCCTCATCCATGGCTACTTCCACATCCGGTGTAATGCCGACCTCGTGGATGTCGTGACCTTCCGGTGTATAATAGTGTGAGGTGGTAAGCTTAACCGCGCTGCCATCCTTATAGACCCGGATGGACTGCACAATTCCCTTGCCATAGGTCGTCGTTCCGACAATTGTTCCAATTTTGTAATCTTTTACTGCCCCTGCGAATATTTCCGAAGCGCTGGCGCTGTTTCCGTCCACCAGTACTGCCAGAGGAATCTGAATCGGGGACTCGCCATCCGAATACTCCTCTTCTCTGACCCCGTTTTTATCCTCGGTATAAACGATCAGTCCTTTCGGCAGAATGCGTCTCAGGATATCGCACACAACATCCAGATACCCGCCCGGATTTCCTCTCAGGTCGATGACCAGTTTTTCCATTCCTTCGGCGGACAGGCTGTCATAGGCATCACAGAACTGATGATAAGAGACGCTCTTAAACTCCGAAATCAGGATATAACCGGTCCTGTTTTCCATCATCTCGCTGAACACGGAGGGCAGCTCCACATGCGCAACGGGCACCGTGATCTCAAGCTCTTCGCCTGCGCCGTCCCCGCTTTCCCGGAGGATCGTGACCGTCACGCTCCCGGAAGCCGTGTTCTGGATGCGTTCCACTACATCGGACAGGCTCATCTCCGTCACGGAAACGCCGTCCAGCATTGTGATAATATCATTTTTCTGCAGGCCGGCCGCACTTCCGGGGCTTCCTTCATAGCATTCCTCAATGCGTACGTTTCCATCCGGAAGGCCGCTGATCAGCACACCGATCCCTTCATAGGTTCCTTCACTGTCTTCGACCTCCTCGGTATATTCCTCCGCTGTGTAGTAGCGGGAATAACGGTCGCCGAGCCCCTCGATCAGCCCCTTGTACACACCGTCTGCCAGCGCGTCGTCGTCCACCTCATTGAGGTAATACAGATCGACCAGATCCTCCAGGGATTCCAGATGTGCCTTATGCTCCGGATCGGACATGACATACCCCCTGTGCGCCTCCAGTACATGCGTAAGCACAATCAGCACAAGGGCTGCCCCCGCCGCAAGGAGCAGGCCGGTAAAAAAGCCGGCCCAGTATTCGTTCCTGCGCATATTACACCCTCAGATGCTTGCGTATGGTGAAATAGCTGCCGATCAGGCCGACGCCGACGCCGAGGCCGACACCGATGGGGCAGAGAGTACTGTAGATCTCGGGAGCCGAGATAAAATCCACACTGAGGGAAAGTACATTGTATGTCCTCAGGATGAATCCCGCCACCTCATTATAAATGAAGTAAAAAGCGGCAAGCGGTATCGCTGCTCCCACAATTCCAAGGATAATTCCCTCCAGGACAAACGGGGCGCGCACAAAGCTGTCCGTCGCTCCGATATATTTCATGATGCCGATTTCCTCGCTTCGCACGGTAATACCTATGGAAACGGTATTGCTGATCAGGAAAATCGAAATCAGCAGAAGGATGGCAATAATCACAGCCGATGCATAATATACGATGCTGCTGAACGACTCCAGCGTCTGTGCAGCCTGCTCAGACTGATTCACGTTTCTCACACCGTCCAGGCTCTCGATGAAGGAGACGAGAGAGGCCTGCTGTTCCAGATCGTTCAGGCTGACCTGATAATTGGAGGAATTGACCAGCGGGTTGTCATCCCTGAACCCTTCCGCCGCCTCTGAATCATCGCCAAAATATGTCTCCTTGAACTTCTCCCAGGCTTCATCGCCGCTCTCGTAGACGATATTTTCCACCTCCGGCCTCGCCTTGATCTGCTCGCCGATCTCGGCAATTCTCTCCTCAGGCAGCCCTTCGTCAAAAAACACGGTGACCGGGACCTTCTCCTCCGCCTTTTTGGTGATATAGTTCACATTGGTCGTAATGGAGTAGAATATGCTGAAAAGGAAAATGCATGCGGCCATTGTGAGAACCGACGCAACCGAAAACATCCAGTTTCTCCGGATATTTTTAAATCCCTGCCGGAGAGTATACCATATTGTACTAGGCCTCATGATATGTTCCCTCCTTTTCGTCTCCCACGATCACTCCGTCCTTCATGGTAACCACACGTTTGCGCATTGCATTCACAATGTCCTTATTGTGCGTCACCACCAGAACGGTGGTTCCTCTTCGATTGAATTTTTCGATCAGGGCCATGATCTCATCCGATGTCTGGGGATCCAGATTCCCGGTCGGCTCATCAGCAAGCAGGATATCCGGCCGGTTTACCAGGGCTCTCGCAAGGGCGACCCTCTGCTGCTCCCCTCCCGAAAGCTCATCAGGGAAGGATCTGTATTTATCCTGCAGTCCGACCTCCCTCAGCACCTCCGGCACGCGTTTTTTCAGAACCCGCGAAGGGCTCCCGATCACCCGCTGCGCGAAGGCAACGTTTTCATATACATTCCGGTCCTTTAAAAGCCTGAAATCCTGGAATACGACTCCCAGCTTGCGTCTGTACTTTGCCACCCTGCGGTGCTTCATGCCTTCAAGCCGCTCACCGCTGACGGTGATTTTACCGGAAGTAGAGTTGAGTTCCTTCAGCAGCAGCTTGATCAGCGTCGATTTTCCCGAACCGCTGCTCCCCACCACAAAGACGAACTCTCCTTTATCAATATGGATCGAGGCGTTTCTCAGTGCAGGGGCGCCTTCGCCGTATGATTTTGTCACATTCACCAGATCAATCATGGATTCCTCCTCATAACATCCTGAATAGTAAAAAAATCCCCGGAACACCTGTTATCCAGGATTTCCGGGGTTCAACGAGTAGCGAGAGGGGGACTTGAACCCTCGACACCACGGGTATGAACCGTGTGCTCT
>CAMOXX010000092.1 GCA_946629475.1 uncultured Blautia sp.
CCAAACCCCTCCCTCCCCGGGCACGCTGAATAAAGATATGTATTTACGTCCGCGCGTTTTTTTTACGTCAAAAAAGCTTCCAGAGTTTGTGATCTGGAAGCTTTATTAATACTTACATTTCTTTTCTTTAACGGGCAGATTTGTGTGCCGGGGGAGTTGTCGATGACAGCGCCGGTATCCTTTTCCTCTGGTACTCGGTTCCTGGTGCGTAGAAAACTTCGTACCCGAACAGTGCCATTGCCATTCCGATGCTTACATCGATGAGCGAATGCTGCTTAAGGAACATGGTTGAAAGGATGATCAGTGAGGTAAGCACCAGTGAGCACATCCGGAGCACCTTTTTATTCCGCAGCTTTTCGCTTGAGGAGATGGCCATGTGCATGGCCAGTGAGTTAAACACGTGAATACTGGGCAGGATATTGGTTGGGGTGTCCTTCTGATAAAGGATCCTCACAGCATCCGTAAAGATGTTCTCCCGCGGGAATACGTACGGTCTCAGCTGCTGCATATTGGGATACAGCCAGGAGACAACCAGGAAAACCGTCATTCCCATCATCAGGTTGAAGCAGAGCTGATAGTACTCGCGGTGATCGCCTCTCCGGAAAATGAAGTAGCATACCGTAAACAGCATATAGGGGAACCACAGCATATACGGGATGATGAAGAACTCACAGAAAGGAATCATATCATCAAATGCCGTGTGAATCACATGGTAAGAAGAAACCGGCCGGTTTTCCAAAGCTATAAACAGCATCAGATAAATAACAGCATAACCTGCAATCAAAAAACCATGTCTGTATTTTTTAATCAACGACAGCAATAGAAATATCTCCTTTCCGCTATTTTTGAAAAATGTCCGGTACAATGATATCAATTGAAACGGGTTCAAGGTCTACAGTGATCTGACTGCGGATTCCGCCGGACTCGCCATCAATATGTACCGCAGATGGATGACTGCATTCAATTTTGACGCTCCGGCACTTGAAAATGTGGATTCCCTTAAAATGTGTGTGGCCGCCCCAGAAGGCTGTGGGAAGAATGGCCATCATTTTCAGCCTTGACAATCCGTCGACTGCGATTACATCCAGGATTCCGTCATCAGGACGTCCGTCCGGAGCGAAGCGGAAGCCGCCGCCTTCGTACTGCTGGTTCATCACGGCCGCAAAGAACATTTTTTTCAGTATAATCTGTCTGCCGTCGTCTGTTGTAATTCTGGATTTGCATGGCTGGATGAACATCATCTGTTTTAGTGCAATAAGACTATAAACAAGCTTGCCGAGATGAAAACGGTTAAAAAGTGTTTTCAGCGGTGAAGTAATTACTTCGTGACACACTGCAGCGTCGAAGCCGATTCCGCAGCTGATGCCGAAACGGCTGGATTCAGTCCCGTAGTGTATGACAGGGACGTCCATCTTTTGCACCCGGCCAAAGGTAAGGATTACTTCAAGAGCTTCCATCGGATCGGTCGGAAGGTGCATGCCGCGGCAGAAATCATTGCCGCTGCCGGCCGGGATGAATCCGAAAAGGATTCCTCTGAGATCCTGAACTCCCGAGAGGACTTCGTGGATTGTACCGTCTCCTCCGAGAACAATCAGGCGGATCGGATTGTCCGCTGAGGCCCCGGCGGTGAATTTCTGGGCGATGCTGCGGGCATGGCCGGGATGGCGGGTCAGCCCGTAAAGATAAGAAATTCCCCGCGCATCAAGGACTTCTTTAACATTTTTCCAGATACCGAGACCGGCCCCGGAACGAGAATTAGGATTTACAATAAAATAGTACATTTGTCTGCGTAAAGGCGCCGGAAAAATCCCCAGCATAGATTTCCTTGTCTCATGCCTATCATAACACTATCAAGGAGCATTTACAAATGAAATTTTACAAAATTATGAATTCATACTTTATAAATATTGTTGTATCTTTTTTCACGCATAGTATGGTATACTATATTATGTTAACTACCCAGCACCCCAAGACCGTAAACGAAATTTCGAATGAAGTGCTTGCACTTCAGTCAAATTTCGTTTACGGTCTTGGGGCGGCCAAGACGCGAAGCGTCTCTGGCCGCGAAAAATGAGGAATGCGAAGCATTCCGAATTTTGAAGTGCTGGATGCCGGCCAAGACGCGAAGCGTCTCTGGTCCCAAAATGAGGAAAGCGAAGCATTATTGTAAACACAGGGGAGGAATCGAGTTTTGAGGTGTCCGTTTTGCAACAAGGATAATACGAGAGTCGTGGATTCCAGGCCGGTGGAGGACACGAATTCCATCCGCAGAAGGCGGATGTGTGATGCCTGCGGAAGACGTTTTACCACTTACGAAAAGGTGGAGACCATACCGCTCACAGTGATCAAAAAAGATCAGACAAGAGAACAGTACAGCCGCTCGAAAATACAGGACGGCGTTCTGAGGGCCTGTTATAAACGCCCGGTTCCGATCGAAACAGTTGAGGAGATGATGGACCAGGTGGAGGTGCAGATCTTTAATACGGAGGATAAGGAAATCTCCAGCGCGAGAATCGGAGAAATTGTGATGGAGCACCTGAAAGAGATCGATGCAGTCGCGTATGTCCGGTTCGCCTCCGTGTACAGGGAATTCAAGGACGTAAGCACGTTCATGGAAGAACTGAAAAAGTTTCTGAACTGAAACAAACGCCCCCGGCCGGGGGCGTTAATTACATCTTTGTTTATACGATACCCTGTGCTTTCATCGCGTCGACGACTTTTTCAAAGCCGGCGATATTCGCGCCGACTACATAGTTGTCGGCCATATCGTATTTCTTTGCGGCTTCATCCACTTTCTTGAAAATGTTCTGCATGATATCTTTAAGCTTCGCATCGACCTCTTCGGCAGACCAGGAGAGCCTCATGGAGTTCTGGGTCATCTCGAGAGCGGAGGTAGCTACGCCGCCGGCGTTAGCAGCCTTGCCCGGCATAAAGAGGACACCATTCTCCTGAAGATACTGGGTTCCTTCGAGTGTGGTGGGCATGTTTGCGCCTTCTGCGACATACTTGCAGCCGTTGGCGACGAGGGTCTTCGCACCGTCCAGATCAAGCTCGTTCTGGGTTGCGCAGGGAAGGTATACATCACATTTAATGTTCCAGATACCCTTGCCTTCGGTATAAACGGCACCTTCTACTCTGTCAGCGTATTCTTTGATGCGGCCGCGCTTCACTTCTTTGATATCTTTTACGATATCCAGCTTGATGCCTGCCGGGTCATATACATATCCGTTGGAGTCGCACATGGCAACGACGGTTGCTCCGAGCTCGGTGATCTTTTCTACAGCGTAGATCGCGACATTTCCGGAACCGGTAACGACTGCTGTTTTACCCTTCAGGTTATCGCCGTGCGCTTTGGCGATTTCGTCCAGAATATAGACAACACCATAGCCTGTAGCCTGCGTACGGATAAGGGAACCGCCCCAGGTGAGGCCTTTTCCGGTAAGAACGCCTTCATAGAGGCCTTTGATTCTCTTGTACTGGCCGTACAGGAAACCGATTTCACGGCCGCCGACACCGATATCGCCTGCCGGTACATCCTGGTCAGCACCGATGTATTTGTTGAGCTCTGTCATAAAGCTCTGGCAGAAAGCCATGACTTCACGGTCGGATTTGCCCTTCGGGTCAAAATTGGAACCGCCCTTGCCGCCGCCGATGGGGAGACCGGTGAGAGAGTTTTTGAAAACCTGCTCGAAGCCGAGGAATTTCAGGATGCTCTGGTTTACGGACGGGTGAAAACGAAGTCCTCCTTTGTACGGTCCGATTGCACTGTTAAACTGGACGCGGTATCCTTTGTTTACCTGCACAACCCCATTATCATCGACCCAGGGAACACGGAAGGAGATAATTCTTTCCGGCTCGACGAGACGCTCAAGAATGGAAAGGCTGCGGTATTCTTCTTCATTTTTGTCAATAACTACCTGCAGAGAATCGAGAACTTCTTTGACAGCCTGGTGAAACTCCGGCTCACCCGGGTTCTGAGCGACTACTCTTGCGTATACTTCGTCTGTGTACGACATCGTATTTCCTCCTTGTCCTTTGTAAAAATTCATTTCGGATGCTATTATACACTAAAGTGATACAGATGCAAAGCGTTTTTTTATCTTTTGTCATTTTCCATATTTTTCATGCGAAAAATAAAGGGAGGGTTGCGAAAATTTCATAAATGTGAGATGATATAAAGCACTTTAAACAAAATGAATGGGTTCTGAACAGTTACAGTAAATGTTCAGAACAGGAACAATTAACAGCAATTGGAGTGGTAATATGAGAACTTTTGAGAAGTCTGCGAAACTGAATAACGTGCTTTATGATGTGAGAGGACCAGTCGTGGACGAGGCCGCCCGCATGGAAGAGGACGGGATGGAAATCCTCAAGCTGAATATCGGAAATCCCTATCCTTTCGGGTTTTCCGCGCCGCAGGAGGTGATTCTGGATATGCTCAGCAATATCCGGACATCCCAGGGCTATTCCGATTCAAAAGGAGTATTTTCTGCCCGGAAGGCAATCATGCAGTACTGCCAGCTGAGAGGCATCCCGAATGTGAGCATGAATGATATCTATACCGGCAACGGGGTGAGCGAACTGATCAACCTGTGCATGCAGGCGCTTCTGGACAATGGAGATGAAATCCTGATTCCTTCTCCTGACTATCCGCTCTGGACGGCGACCGCGACACTGGCCGGCGGCAATGTGGTTCATTATATCTGTGATGAGCAGTCGGAGTGGAACCCGGATATCGAGGATATAAAAAGTAAGATTACCGATAAAACAAAGGCGATCGTTGTGATCAATCCGAACAACCCGACCGGAGCGGTCTATCCGAAGGAAATCCTGGAGCAGATTGCCCAGATCGCAAGGGAGCATGAGCTGATTATCTTTTCGGATGAGATTTATGACCGTCTTGTGATGGACCAGTTCCAGCATCATTCGATCGCGGCGCTTGCGCCGGATCTCTTCTGCGTGACTTTTTCGGGGCTCTCAAAATCCCATATGATCGCCGGATTCCGGATCGGATGGATGGTTCTTTCCGGCCCGAAGCGGAGGGCAAAGGGATATATTGAAGGACTGAACATGCTTTCCTCCATGCGCCTGTGCTCCAATGTCCCGGCGCAGTCGATCGTGCAGACAGCGCTCGGAGGCTATCAGAGCGTCAACGAATATATCCAGCCCGGCGGGCGTGTGTACGAGCAGAGGGAGTTTATATACAAAGCGATTATGGATATCCCGGGTCTTTCGGCGGTTAAGCCCAAGGCAGCCTTTTATATTTTCCCGAAAATCGATACGGAAAAATTCCACATCGAGGATGATGAACAGTTTGCGCTTGATTTCCTGCATGAAAAGCAGGTGCTGATCGTTCCCGGAAAAGGATTTAACTGGGATAAACCGGATCATTTCCGGATTGTCTATCTGCCGAATGTTATGCAGCTGGAAAAGGCATCCCGTAAGCTTGCCGATTTCCTGCGCACTTATCAGCAAAGGTAACACATCCATAGCATATACAGGAAGGAGAACATGCGATTGGCTAAAAGGAAGGAGAAAAAGCTATGAGCGGATTTAGCACAAAAGTCACCCCTGAAATTGAAAAGCTCACCGGACTCTGCCAGGAACGAAGCCAGCTTGACCTTTCGCTGTACGGAAAATATGACGTAAAGCGCGGGCTCAGGGATCTCAACGGACGCGGCGTCCTTGCCGGACTGACCAAGATATCTAATGTCCAGGCCTCGACGGAAGTGAACGGAGAGCGGATTCCCTGTGCAGGTGTTCTGGAATACCGCGGTTACAATATTAAAGATCTTACACGCGGATTCCTGAGGGACAGCCGTTTTGGTTTTGAGGAGACCGCGTATCTGCTGCTTTTCGGGGCTCTTCCCACAAAAGAGGAACTTGACGGTTTTTCAAGGCTGCTGGCCAACCAGAGGGCGCTCCCGACGAATTTTGTCAGGGACGTTATTATGAAGGCTCCGTCGAGTGATATTATGAACGCGCTTTCGAGGAGTGTCCTTACTCTTTACAGCTATGATAAAAATCCGGATGACATCTCCCTTCCCAATGTCCTGAGGCAGTGCCTGAATCTGATCAGCGTGTTTCCGGTTCTTGCGGTTTACGGGTATCAGGCTTACAACCATTATGGAAGAGGAAAGAGCCTGTACATCCATAATCCTAAGAAGGATCTCTCTACGGCGGAGATCATCCTGAGACTGCTGCGCCCGGATAAAAAGTACACTGAGCTGGAGGCAAAGATTCTGGATCTCGCCCTTATTCTGCATATGGAACACGGCGGCGGCAATAACTCCACCTTCACGACCCATGTGGTTTCGTCCTCCGGTACTGACACATATTCCGCCATCGCGGCTGCGCTCGGGTCCCTGAAAGGACCGAAGCACGGCGGGGCGAACATCAAGGTCGTCCAGATGTTCAATGATATGAAGAAGAGCATTTCGGACCCGAAGGACGACGATGAAGTAAAGGCTTACCTGAGAAAGCTTCTTCATAAAGAGGCATTTGACAGGCGCGGCCTGATTTATGGTATGGGACACGCGATTTATTCTATTTCGGACCCCAGGGCAGAGGTACTGAAAAGCTTTGTCGCGCCGCTTGCAAGGGAAAAGAACCGCCTGAGTGATTTTCAGCTTTATGAATCGGTGGAGCGGCTGGCTCCGGGAGTGATCGGAGAGGAGCGGCGGATTTATAAAGGCGTCAGCGCCAATATCGACTTTTACAGCGGCTTTGTCTACAGTATGCTGGATCTTCCGCTGGAGCTTTATACACCGATGTTTGCCGTGGCAAGAATCGTGGGCTGGAGCGCGCACCGGATGGAAGAGCTGATCAATACGGACAAGATCATCCGTCCCGCATATGTCAATGTGCAGCCATCGTTAGAGTATGAGCCGCTTAGTATGCGCTGAGGATATGGGAAAGGAAAAAGGAAAATGAATCATATCGTCATTATAGGTTTTATGGGATCGGGAAAAACGAGAGTCGGAAAACGTCTCGCTCAGGAACTGCAGATACCTTTTGTCGATGTGGACAAAGAGATCAATAAAAAAATGAAAATGACCGTGAAGGAGATCTTTCAGAGATTCGGCGAGCCTTTTTACAGGGCTCTCGAAACGGTGGAGATCAAAAAACTTCTGGAGGAGAATGAGAAAAAGGTTGTTTCGCTGGGTGCCGGGCTTCCGCTCCAGGAGCAGAACGAGGAGATTATTCCCCAGCTGGGGACGGTTGTATATATCAAGGGATCCGCAGCTACACTGCTGAAGCGCCTTGAGGGAAGCAGCAATCCGTTCCTGGAGGGAGAAAATCAGGAAGAAAAAATCCGGAAGATGCTGAAACAGAGAGATCCTGTCTATCAGAAATTTGCCGATATCGTTGTGGAAACAGGAGTAATGCCGTTTGAAAGCCTTGTCGCTCAGATTCTGGAGAAGATCACGGAGTTCGAGGCATCCGGGAAATGCGGGGACTGAACCTGCAAAAAAACAGTTGAAAAAAAGGCATTTGTATTATAGAATGGAACTCAGTGAATGAGCAGATTGAAGGAGGATCTTTATTATGATTTCAGCAGGTGATTTCAAAAACGGCATTACACTTGAAATTGACGGCAATGTATGCCAGATTGTGGAATTCCAGCATGTAAAACCGGGCAAAGGCGCTGCCTTTGTAAGAACCAAATATAAAAATATTATCACGGGATCAGTTCTTGAAAAATCCTTCCGGCCGACCGAAAAATTCCCGGCAGCCAGGATTGACCGTGTTGATATGAGCTATCTGTACAATGACGGTGAGTTCTATAATTTCATGAACAATGAGACATTCGACCAGGTTGCCCTGACAAAGGACCAGGTCGGCGATTCTCTCAAATTCGTGAAGGAGAACGAGATTGTAAAAATCTGTTCCCACAACGGCAATGTGTTTGCCATTGAGCCGCCGCTCTTTGTTGAGCTTGAGGTAACCGAGACCGAACCCGGATTTGCGGGAAACACCGCGCAGGGTGCTACCAAACCGGCGATCGTGGAGACTGGCGCTCAGGTTATGGTGCCGCTGTTCGTAAATCAGGGCGACAAACTGAAGATCGATACCAGAACCGGCGAGTATCTTTCCAGAGTATAAGCAGGTAAAAAACGGAACAGGGAGCTTTCCGTATGGACGGATCTCTCTTCCGATGAAACAGATGGCTGTGATAAATGCGGAATACGCACGTGTTTATCACAGCCCTTTACGATTAAAAGAATGACAGGAGGAATCATACTGTGAGGAAAAAAGTATTATTCTCAGCGGCAGCCGCGGCGCTGATCGCATTTGGAAGCATCGCAGGAGTTTCGGCGGAGGAACAGGCTCCGGCAGAGCAGGAGGCAGCGGCAGAAGAGGAGACCGGGGAAGAGGCCGAAGAGGAAGCCGGGACTGAGGATGACCTGGAAGAGGCTCTGGAGGAAGATACCGAGGAGGAGGACATTTTCTCGGACTGGAACGAGGGAGCACCCGCACTGGAAACACTGATCAGCTATGTTGAGGATGTTACGGACGAGAATTCCGAAAACTATATTCCGGAGGCGGACAGAATCGCGACCTTCGATATGGACGGAACGCTCTGCGCCGAGCTTTGCCCGACATACCTTGAGTACTATCTGCTGGCAGAGCGTATCCTGGTGGATCCGACCTATGAGCCGGATGCCGAGATGCTTGAATTCGGCCGCATGCTGAGGGATCACGCGCTTGACAAATCGTTCCCGGACCACATGGATCTGCTCCACGCAAACCATGCGGCAAAGGCATACGCCGGAATGACGCTTGATGAGTTTTCGGATTTTGTGAATTCCAACCTGGTAAAGGATGTGGATGGGTTTGAAGGCATGACCTATGCCGAATCCTTCTACCTGCCGATGATCCAGGTGATCGAATACCTGCAGGACAACGACTTCAAGGTATATGTCGTTTCCGGTTCCGACCGGTTTATCTGCCGGACCTTCATCGAAGGCATGATCGACATCCCGTATGAAAATATCATTGGTATGGATGTAGCGCTCTGCGCCTCCAACCAGGGTGATACGGACGGACTGGACTATGTGTTCACCAGCGATGATACCGTGATCCGTACCGACAAGCTCCTGATCAAGAACCTGAAGATGAACAAGATTCTTCAGATCCTCCAGGATATCGGCAAGCAGCCGGTGCTTTCCTTCGGAAACAGCGGCGGCGATGAGAGCATGCACAACTTCACGATTTTCAACAACAAGTATAAGAGCGCTGCGTTCATGCTGATCGCGGATGATGAAGAGCGCGACTACGGAAATACCGAAAAGGCGGAAGAGCTTCGCGAAAGATGGGAAGCGGACGGCTTTAACGTAATTTCCATGCGCGATGATTTCCGTACGATCTACGGGGACGATGTTGTAAAGACCGGCGAGTTCCACTGGCTTGAGGATCTGGCAGAGGACAGAACACCTGTTGACGCGGAAGAAGCTTCGGCTGAAGAAGAGACGGAGGATGCAGCTCCGGCGGAAGAAGCTGCTGTGGGAGAAGCGGCCGCAACAGAAGAAGCGGCACCTGCAGAAGAGGCAGTTGCGACAGAAGAAGCAGCGCCTGCGGAAGAGGCAATTGTGACAGAAGAAGCAGCGCCTGCTGTAGAAGCAGTTGAAGAG
Organism: uncultured Blautia sp.; assembly: GCA_946629475.1. Taxonomy (GTDB): domain Bacteria; phylum Bacillota; class Clostridia; order Lachnospirales; family Lachnospiraceae; genus Blautia_A. Next base: position 9,636 of record CAMOXX010000092.1, read on the forward strand.
GAAGAAGTCCAGTACGTCATGTACCTCGGAACAAACGA
>CAMOXX010000093.1 GCA_946629475.1 uncultured Blautia sp.
ATCGGGAAAGCAGACAAGCAAAATGCACAAGTTATTTCGTGACAGTTCCTTATTACAGGCAACTCAAAATCTGTCCTTTCGGAACGCTTCGCATTCCTGATATATGCGGACATGAAATAAAAACCCCCAGGAAATCTCCTGAGGGTTTCATTCACAGCCAGTACGGGAATCGAACCCGTGTTTCCGCCGTGAGAGGGCGGCGTCTTGACCCCTTGACCAACTGGCCTTGTCAAACGACTTGTTAAGTATAATACAAGCCGCGACAAAATGCAAGTACTTTTTTTATTTTTTTTGCATCCACGAGGAATGCAAAGCATTCCGAATGAACAGGCGCTGAACAGCTTCTAAATTTTATGCCTGATAAAGTTCGATAAACTCCTCCAGCGTAAGGTCATGCTCCATGATGTAGGTTGCAGCCTCCACGCCCACATAGCGGAAGTGCCAAGGCTCATAGATAATCCCCGTAATAGCATCCTTTCCCTTCGGGAAACGCACAATGAAGCCATACTCCTGGCAGTGGGCGCTCATCCATTTGTAGAGCTCCGTTTCCTCCAGGCTCTCGTTCATGTACTCATAATAATCGTCGGTGATATCCGCGGCCAGTCCTGTCTGATGCTCGGAGGTTCCGGGAGGAGCCACGATCGTCGCAGCCACTGCCTCATCCCCGTACTCAGCCACCTTGTTCTCGAAGAGCGCGGTCTGGTCATAGTAGCTCCGGTATCCCGAAGTCATGACTACGTTTAAGCCCTGGTTGATCGCCCCTTCCACAAAAGCCGACATCGGCTCGATGATCCTGTAATCCAGCTGTACACCTTCAAAGTAGTCGGTCTCCGGCGCGTAGTCGTCGATCGAATGTGTGGCATTTGCCAGAATATACTCCCAACTGTTGATGTCGATATCCGGCTTGTCGGCATACGGATCGGGTGTGGGCTCCGGAGTCGGAAGGGGCTCCGCCTCCGCTGTCTCATCTTCGCCCGTTACAGCAAATCCGGTCTGCTCGGAGGTTCCTTCTCCGTTGATCGAAGTGCTCCCGGTGTTATTTTTGCGGGAACTGCAGCTGCGAACAATCAGACCGATAACGACTGCGATCAGCAGGACAGCAATCACCGCAGCGCCGATCATAATCATGCGTTTCTTTCTCGCACGTGCGCGTCTGGCCTTTTTCCGCGCGGCAATCCGCCGTGCCTGAGGCGAGGCATCCATAGTCTGCCTCGTTTCCGGTCTTGCGGATTTTCCTGCAGGAGTCCCGTCGGACCGCCTCCGCCTTTCCCCATCCTCTGAAGGCCGGCGTTTATTTCCGGCCGATCCTCCTGCTGTATTCCGGGTCCTGCGGGGATGCGGCTTCTGCTCCCCGGTCTCATCCGGCGCTTTTTTTGCCGGCTTTTTCTCCGGCTTCTTTTCCGGAACATCAGTGTTTTTTTCCGCTGTCCTCTCCTCAGTGCGTTTTCGGGGTTTTTCATCTGCCCTCGACGCATCTCCGGCTGCCTGGACATTCTTCCGGAGGGCTTCCCAGGCATCGGACCCGCCCTTCGGCTTATCTGCGGAATTCTGCTCTCCGGCAGGCTGCTTCAGCTCTTCTCCCGGCATCTCTTCCTTCATCTTTTATGTCTCCTTAATCTTCCTGCACCGGTTCGGCCGGGACAAAGGTTCTTCTCTTGTCCTCCGCCCTTTTCTTCTTTTCCGCCTTCTCCGTCGCCTCTTTGCAGAATTCCATCTGGGAATTCACAAGGACCTTTCCTCTCTTATCCTGCTTCACATACCTGCCGTCCGGCTCCAGGATGTGGGCTTTCACATTGTCCCTGAATTCCAGATCCAGAATGTGCATCAGTTCCGCCTTGATGTCCTCATCCTCTACCGGGAAGACGATCTCCACACGTCTGTCCAGGTTTCTCGGCATCCAGTCGGCGCTTCCCATGTAAAGCTCGGGACTTCCTCCGTTCACAAAGCAGAAGATTCTGCTGTGCTCCAGGAAATCACCCACGATCGACCGGACATGGATATTTTCACTGACGCCCGGTATGCCGACCTTCAGGCAGCAGATTCCGCGGACCAGCAGGTTGATTTTTACCCCGCAGGAGGAGGCATAATAGAGGGCCGACATGATCACCGGGTCGCAGAGAGAATTCATCTTTGCCGTAATCTCCGCGGGAATTCCTTTCAGCGCATAATCCGCCTCCCGCTCGATCAGCTTCAGGAAACGGTCCTTCATCCAGATCGGTGCCACAAGCAGTTTGTTCCAGTGCTTGGGCTCGGAATAACCCGAAAGCATGTTGAACACAGCTGTCGCGTCCTCACCGAATCTCTCGTCGCAGGTGAAAATTCCGCAGTCCGTATAGAGCTTCGCGGTGGAATCATTGTAGTTGCCGGTTGCGAGATGAACATATCTCCGGATTCCGGTATCCTCGCGCCGCACAACCAGGGTAATTTTGCTGTGGGTTTTGAGCCCGACAAGTCCGTAAATTACGTGGCATCCTGCTTTTTCAAGCTTCTGGGCCCAGACGATATTGTTCTCCTCATCAAAACGTGCCTTGAGTTCTACCAGTACGGAGACCTGCTTTCCGTTTTCAGCCGCCTGCGCAAGTGCCGCGATGATCGGTGAATGTCCGCTGACGCGGTACAGCGTCTGCTTGATCGCGAGAACATCCGGGTCCTTCGATGCCTGACGGATGAAATTCACCACCGGGTCAAAGCTCATGTACGGATGATGCAGGAACACATCCTTTGCGCGGATCACCTCGAAGATATCCCGGGATTCATCCATGAATTCCACAACGGGGGCCGGAGTATAGCCTGGCGTTTTATATTTTTCGTAGCCCTCCTGCCCGTACACCTTCATCAGCATGGTGAGATCCAGCGGGCCGTTGATTTTGAACAGATCCTCGTCCTTGATCGCGAATTCGGCCTCCAGCACCTTTAAAAGCCTCGGATCCATCTTTTCCTCGGCCTCCAGCCGGATCACCTCGCCCCACTGGCGTTTTTTCAGCTGCTTTTTGATTTCAACCAGAAGATCCTCCGCCTCGTCCTCATCGATCGTGAGATCGGCATTCCGCATGATCCGGTACGGATGAGCGCATACTACGTCATTGGAAAGGAACAGCTTGCTGATGTTCCGGCGGATGATTTCCTCCAGCAGGATGACCGTGGTATCCCCATCCTTTATCGAAGGGATGATCGTGACCCTGGGCAGGACGGACGGTACCTGGACCGTCGCAAACATGAGATTCTCCTTGCCCTTTTTCTTATCCTTTTTTGAAATCAGCGCACCGATATTCAGGGTTTTGTTGCGGATCAGAGGAAACGGGCGGGATGAATCCATCGCCATCGGCGTAAGCACCGGATATACATTGTCCTCGAAATAACGGTCCACAAAATCCGCCTGCTCCGCTGTAAGGTTCGCGTGATCCATGACCAGATGGAACCCGGCCTTTTCCAGTGCCGGCAGAAGGCTCCGGTTCAGGGTCGAATACTGCTGCTGGACCAGCTCGTGGGTATGCGCGCTGATCTCCTTCAGCTGCTCCTTCGGCGTCAGCCCTGCCAGATCGGCCTTGGTATAGCCTGCATGTACCTGATCCTTCAGGGATGCTACACGCACCATGTAAAATTCATCCAGGTTCGAGGATGTGATGCTGAGAAATTTCAGGCGTTCAAACAGCGGCAGGCTCTTGTCCCGTGCCTCTGAAAGAACTCTCTCGTCAAACTTGAGCCAGCTGAGTTCCCTGTTAACATAATACTCCGGTTTTTCATAATTCTTCAATTCCATATCTATCACCCCGACTCATTATACTTTCTTTTTTCTCCGCAGCTCCAGCTTAATCCCGAAGACTTCCTCAAAGAATTCCACTTTGTCCTTCAAAAGTCCGATCTCGAGCAGCATATCCCGTTTTGAATCGATAAAGAGCGTCAGCTTGCGGTCCTTCAGCATCGCACGGATACTCTCAACCTTCTGATAGTGGCTGCGGTCCATGGCATTCGCGATGCGCAGGATTGCCGTCAGCTTGGCGACCAGCAGATATTTTTCACGGTCCAGCACCGTATCCTGCTCATACTGGGAGCTGTAGCGGAAGTCTGCGTTATTATACCTGACCGCGCTGGCGATGATATGCCGTTCTTCCGTTGAGAGCCCGATAATCTCCGTCTCCATGATTATCCGGTAGGAGCACTCCGAAACCGCGCCCATGCTGATATATTTTCCGCAGTCGTGCAGCTGGACAGCCAGCTGGAGGAGCAGTCTCTCCCTTTTTCCCATTCCGTGAATTTTTCTTGTACTGTCAAAAATCGCAAGGGCAATGTCGGTGGTACCCTGAATGTGTGCCTTGCCCGATGAATAACGCTTGGCGATATTGCGGGCGGCAACCAGGATGTCATTTTCAAAATTGTGAGCACTCTTAATGAATTTATTGCGCTCCGCATAATCGTATGCAATTCCGTCCAGAAGAGAAACTCCGGGCGCCCACAGCTGCTCCGCCCCGAAAATGTCGAGGAAGCATTTGCAGATTACCATGGTCGGCGTCACCAGAGACGCGTACTCAGGGTCAATGCCAAGCTCCTCCGAGAGCTCCTGCACCGGTTTATGCACAGTGTTCTCGTACCGTTTGTCGAACTCGCTCCTTGTGATGGTATTATCCTGGAGATCCTCCTGGTAGATGGTGTCTGTTAGAAAATCCCCCATCAGAATCACATTTCGGATGTCGCGGTCCTTCAGGTACAGCCTCTGGAAACATGTCAGATCGTTCCGGATAAACTCCTCGATCAGCTGGTCGTAATGAATCGTGCTTTTTTCCAGATCCTTCAGCCGTTCACGGATCCGCAGGCTGCCTATTTTCAGGCTCTGTGTCGTCACCAGCGTATCCCTGTCAAAAAGGGAGACCTGAAGGCTGCCGCCTCCCACGTCCAGAATCGCCGTCCCCTTCTGGATCATCTTTTTAAAACCGGCTTCAATCGCGGCGATCGACTTATATCCCAGGAAATGCTGCTCCGAGTTGCTGAGAACCTCAATCCGGAGACCGGTCCGCTGGTAAATCTGTTCGATCACGATCACCGGGTTCAGAAGCTCCCGGAAAGCACTTGTCGCGCAGGCACGGTATTCGGTCACGCCGAACTCCGCCATTACACGTTTAAAATCACTCAGGATCTCACAGAGATAGTTCACCATCTCCGGTCCGATTTTCCTGATCGTGTAGGCGTCCTCTCCCAGCTCCAGTCTGTAGCGGACATCCGTCAGTTCACGAAAGCCGATCTTTTTGGAAAGCTCAAAAACTTTCATGCTGATCTCATACGATCCTACATCGATCGCCGCAAATGTATTTACTGCCATAATCCTCCTCCCAATTCATAAAAACCGTGAATCCGGCTTATTCCGTACTCTGTACGGTATAGTTTCCAAGTACGCGCATTTTCAGCGTCTCCGCCGATAACCCCCGGAGTGCGTTTTTGACTGCGCTGTCCCTGATGTTTCCTTCAAAATCGACAAAGAACCGGTACTCCCAGTTTTTTCCAGGAACAGGGCGCGACTCGATTCTCGTCATGTTCAGCCCATTGTAAATAATGTGGGAAAGCATACTGTACAGTGAACCGCTCTCATGAGGCAGTTCGGAGCAGATGCTGACGATTGACGCTTTCTCTTCGAACACAGGGCTCCGGCTCACAATGATAAAGCGGGTCTCATTCTTTTTGTTTTCACAGATATTCTCGGCCAGAACAGAAAGAGAATATACTCTTCCCGCTTCGCGGCTCGCAACCGCCGCCTGGGAAATATCGCCGTCATCCCTCACTTTTTTTGCCGCTCCGGCCGTATTGGCTTCCGGTATGCATGTCCATTCCGGATGCTTTTCAAGGTAATCCCTGCACTGCATCAGCCCCTGGGGATGGGAATAAACCGTTTTTATATCCGAAGCGGATGCTCCGGGCATTCCCAGAAGGACATGTTCCACACGGATAATCTGCTCTCCCACAATAAACAGCCCGAATTCCATCAACAGGTCATAGATATCCGCCACGATCCCGGCTGTGGAGTTTTCGATCGGCAGCACTGCGTAATCCGCTTTTCCATCCTTCACATACTGCATCGCGTCCCGCCAGGTGCCGACATGGCAGCTTTCGATATCGTCCCCGAAATACTCCCGCATGGCCGCATAGCTGTAGGCTCCTTCCACTCCCTGGAACACCACCCTGGCATTCCGGAGAGACAGATGGTCCACCATGCGGTACGCAAAGGGAGCATCCTCTCTGCCGCTGTCCCCGAGCAGCTGGTACTGCCGTTTCCGGCTGATCGCCATGATCTGACGGAAAAGCTCTGCCGTGCCGAGCGCATTGAACTCCGTGTGTGCTTTCTCGCTCAGGGTCTTCAGCTTTTCCTGTTCGCGCTTCGGATCAAGCACCTGCATCCCCGTCCGGATTTTATATTCCGCTACTTTTTCGGATATGGCCATCCGTTCTTCAAACAGCTGCACCATCCGGTCATCGATCCCGTCGATCCTCTCTCTCAGTTCCTTCAGGCTGATATTCTGCGTCTCCATTCAATAATGCTCCGTTTCTATGATTCTCCTGACTGCCGAAAGAAAAGACAGCGAACCGAAGGTCACGATCACGTCCCCTGATGAGGCGATATTCATCGCGCATCGCACCGCTTCTTCTATGCTCTTCATTGCCGTCACTCTTCCGTTCGTACTGTATTCCATCGCCGCCTCGCAGAGCTCCCCGGCCGGCAGCGCTCTTTTGCTGCCCGGCGTCTCAATCGTAAATATCGTACCGGCGAGAGGGCATGTGATTCTCAGAACCTCCCGGTAGTCCTTGTCCCGGAACATTCCGATGATAAAAATAAACCGGCCCGCCTTATCCGGGTAGTATTTTTCGAGCGTCGCGGCAAGCATCTGTGCGGCAGGAGGATTGTGGGCGCCATCTGCGATAAACACCGGATCCTTCAGAAGGTATGTAAACCGTCCGTCCCACCCGGCCGATGCCAGCCCCTGCTTCCGGCATGGCTCCGGTACCGGAAATCCAAGCCCCGACAGAATATCCAGAGCCTTCAGGGCAAGCACTGCATTCTGTATCTGATGCATTCCTGAAAGCGGGATCCGGTATTCTTCGCCGTGCCAGGAGAACCTCTGGCCTTCGCTTCCTTCCTCCAGAATGAGCGCCTCGTCCGGGTCTGCCGTGATAAAGGGTATTCCGCAGGACCTGCAGGCTTCCCGGATCACCATTTCCGCCCCGGGTTCCTGCCGCGCGCTCACCGCCATACAGCCCGGTTTGATGATGCCGGCCTTCTTCTCCGCGATTTCCGGAATTGTGCTCCCCAGATACTCTGTGTGATCCATTCCTATCGATGTGATTATCGACAGAATCGGCTTTTGGATCACATTTGTCGCGTCCAGATTGCCGCCCATCCCAACTTCGATCAGGACGATGCCGCAGTGCCGCCTTGCAAACCAGAGAAAAGCCGCAGCCGTCTCAATCTCAAACACAGTAGGGTGCGGGAAACCGTCCCTCTGCATCCCTTCAGCCGCTTCGGCAGCAGCTTCCACGCAGGAAGCAAACTCCTCGCGCGAAATCATCTCCCCGTTTATGCCCCAGCGTTCCCTATAGCAGAAAACAGCAGGGGAATTGTATCTGCCCGTATTGTATCCGGCGCGGACCAGGACGGAATACAGGAATGCCATCACAGACCCTTTCCCATTTGTACCCGCCACATGGACGGCAGGGCAGCTGTTCTCTGCATTCCCGAGCCGCTTCATAAGCTCATTCATCGTATCCAGCCCAAGCACACTGCCCAGCTTTGCCGTTTCGTTCAGATATCTGCGGCTTTCCCTGTAATTCATATAGGCCTCCGCTTCATTTCTTTTATTTTCCCATTATAAATGATAAGGTACTCTTTTTCAAGGATTCATAGAGCTGCATTGATACAGATTGTGAATGTCCGCTTTACAAAGCGCCGATATTAGTTTATGATATTCGGGACATAAAATTAACAGGATTTCACGGAGGTATAAAATGAGACATTTGATAAGCCCTATGGACTTTTCGGTGGAAGAGCTTGATCAGCTTCTTGATCTGGCAAATGACATCGAGCATAATCGTCCAAAGTATGCGCATGTCTGCGACGACAAGCGGCTGGCCACACTGTTCTACGAGCCAAGCACCCGCACCAGGCTGAGTTTTGAGGCGGCAATGATGAACCTCGGAGGAAAAGTATTCGGATTCTCCACCGCTGATTCCAGTTCTGCTGCCAAAGGCGAAAGTGTTGCCGATACGCTTCGGGTTGTTTCCTGCTATGCGGATATCTGTGCAATGCGCCATCCGAAGGAGGGCGCTGCCCTGGTCGCTTCGATGGCTGCTTCCATTCCCGTCATCAATGCCGGCGACGGAGGGCATCAGCATCCCACCCAGACTCTCACCGATCTTCTCACGATCCGGTCGCTCCACGGGCACTTCGACAACCTCACGATCGGGCTCTGCGGAGATTTGAAATTCGGCCGCACGGTTCACTCCCTGATCGAAGCCCTTGCAAGATATAATAATGTAAAATTTGTTCTGATTTCTCCCGAAGAGCTGCGGATCCCCAGCTACATCCGGGAAGATGTGCTTGAGAAAAAGCACCTGGAATACAGAGAGGTGGAACGTCTCGAGGATGCCATTCCCTCGCTCGACATTCTCTATATGACACGCGTTCAGAAGGAGCGCTTCTTTAATGAAGAAGACTATGTCCGGATGAAGGACTACTATATCCTGGATGCCCAGAAAATGACTCTCGCCAAGGAGCAGATGCTTGTACTGCATCCCCTTCCCAGAGTCAATGAGATTGCAGTGGAGGTGGACAAGGATCCGAGAGCGGCTTATTTCCGTCAGGCCCAGTACGGTGTTTATGTCCGCATGGCATTGATTCTCACGCTGCTTGAAATTAAAGTCTGATCAGAAAGGAGTGCATATTCTGCCATGTTAAATGTAGGTGCTCTTCACGAAGGGTATGTTCTTGACCATATCAAAGCCGGAAAAGCCATGACGATCTATCATGACCTCCGCCTCGACAAGATGGATTATCAGGTAGCCATCATTAAAAATGCCCGCAGCAACAAGATGGGCAAGAAGGATATTATAAAAGTCGAATGCCCGGTGGATTCTCTGGATCTCGACATCGTCGGCTTTATCGATCACAACATCACCGTAAATATCATCAAGGATGAGCAGATTGTAGAAAAAAGGGAGCTGAAGCTCCCGAAACAGATCGTGAATATCATTAAATGTAAAAATCCCCGCTGCATCACTTCGATCGAGCAGGGGCTCGACCATGTATTTATCCTTTCCGACCCCGAAAAGGAGGTTTACCGCTGCAAGTACTGTGAAGAAAAGTACCGCGGCCACAGGAACAAGTAAAAAAAGGGATGGCTCTGTGTCCAAAAGACACGGAACCATCCCTTCTTTTTGTTCTTTTCTGGTTTGCAGTCAGGCCGATAAGCCGGGTTATGTCGTTGGGTGATCATCTATCTAGGCCTTCCGTTGCCGAAAGGCTCAAGCGGCCCACCTGAAAGCACGACGGGCAGCCGTATCGCTTTCGTTTTGGCCTTGCTTCGAATGGAGTTTACATGGCCCGCCCTGTTACCAGGACGGCGGTAGTCTCTTACACTGCCTTTCCACCCTTAC
>CAMOXX010000094.1 GCA_946629475.1 uncultured Blautia sp.
ACGTCCGCTGGGGAGGTTGAGATGTGGGAGCGGACGTAAAGATAGCGACAAGTGCAAATCTTTACGCCCTTCTTTTCATAGATATGATTCACTCTCCAAAAGCTGCTTACGGCAAGCCTGCGCGGACTCAGGACTTTTGACGCTGTTATGCTGATTACGGATTGTTCCGCACTTGGGCATTGCAATCATCATATTATTATTCAGCCTGCTGCACGCGGAACTCGTACCTCCCGCTTTCAAGCTGATACTCTTTGCCTGACAGGTAGAGTGTACATGCCGTGTTGGCGGGGATCCGGCAGGTGTAGACGACCTGGCCGTCTGCCTCCCTCCATGCGCTCTCAATCCGCCCGTGCGGCGTGTCGATGCCGCCTTCCGCGGAGGAGAAGGCCGCAGTGTCCGGCCTCAGCTCAAACTGCTTATATCCGGGATGTGCGGCGAGACGCCGGATTCCCAGCACATATTCGTAGAGCCAGCTCACGACACTCCCGAGGGAATAGTGGTCAAAGCTGTTCATCGAGTTGTTCTCTCCGAAGCCCTCCTCGGCGGTGAAGCTGTTCCAGCGCTCCCAGATAGTGGTGGCACCCTGGGTCACAGGGTACAGCCAGCCGGGATACCCGGTTTGTGTCATGGCGGTGACCGCGTCTTTTGCAAAGCCGCCCTCACTGAGCATCGGATTTAAGGGGCCTGTTCCGAAAAAGCCGGTGTGGATGGTATGATTCGCCTCCCGGGTTTTTCGGGCCAGATGCTCAAATGCTTTCGTCTTATATGAATCATCAAACACACCGCAGAAAAGCGCGATTGCGTAGCTTCCCTGTACATCGCACAGCTCACCGTCGATAGAGCGGGCCATGCCGGTTTCCGGATCCACAAAGGTGCTGTTCCAGAACTCTTTTGTCTTATCGGCTGTATTTTCATATTTCCGCTCTGCTGCGGTGTTTCCCAGAAGCCCTGAGAATGATGCCATGATCCGGGCGTTCCGGTAGTGGAATGCGTTGAACACCAGGAAGGGGTCAGTCGGCTCCGGGGCCAGCCAGTCACCCAGCCATTCGATGAACTTGATGTCCGGCCTCCCCGGAAGTCCGGTTTTTGTGATGGAATCCATCCAGGCATCCATTGCCGGGAAGTATTCCTTAACAAGGCCTTTGTCACCATACTGCAGGTACAGCTCGTGCACGATCAGAATCATCGCGCTCTCATAAGTCTGGCCGCCGAAGCCTCCGCCGAACGGGGCGATGCATGGGAGCCTGCCGTTATCAAGCTGAAGGTCGCGCATCGCCTGCAGGTTCCGGATATAAAAGTTCTTTACATTGCTCTGCAGCACTGCTGTATGGCAGAATACATGGGTGTCGCCGAGCCATCCCATCCGCTCGTTCCTCTGCGGGCAGTCAGTAGGGATGCTGATGAAGTTGTTGTACTGGCTGTACTGCACATTCTTGACAAAGCGGTTCACCAGAGGGTCGCTGCAGATGAAGGTGCTGGTAATCTTTTCCACACTGGATAAAAGAAGGCTCTGCACATCCTCCGGAGCAGGCGGGGCTGACACACCGGTGATCTCAATATACCGGTATCCGTGGAAGGTGAAAAGCGGCTGATACACCTCCTCCTCATCGCCCCTGCAGATATAGATGTCCGTATTCCCGGCCTCCCGCAGGTTGGCCTGAAGCATCAGGCCTTCAAGGCCTCGATAGCGGGGAAGGTTGGGATAGAGGACTTCACCATAGCGCACGGTAACACGCGTTCCGGCTTTTTCGTGCAGGCGGATGACAGGCACGCCGGCGATCTCCTGACCGAGATCATAGATGTAAACACCCGGACGGGGCTCTGTCATGGAGACTGCGGTCAGAAGCTCAGCGGCGCGTACCGGTGCCTGATAGTTCCCGACAAGGGCAGGCTCCTGCTGATTCAGGGCCGGCCATACGGCTGCTCCCGGGAACATTGGCTCTCGTTCCCCGATCGGGACAGGGCGGATCTCCTCAGGCTTTTTCATTCCGGCGGAGATAAATCCGGGCTGGAAAAATGCCGTCGCATCGTCAGAAAGACGGGCATCGTACTGCTCTCCGTTGAAGAATCCTGCAAAGCGGTAAGGACCTTCTCCAAAATAATCCCAGGTATCGGTGTCCGTGATGATGGTCTCAACGAATCCGTCCTCATAGGTGAGAACCAGCTTTGCCAGGAACGAGGGGCGGTCGCCCCAGTAGTTATAGTTGTCGAGGATAAAGCTGAAGGAGTCGCTCCACCATCCGGATGCCAGAATACAGCCGACAGCATTCTGGCCGGGCTGAAGAGCGCCTGTGATGTCGTAGGTCTGGTACATCAGATGATGATCAAACTGGCTTGCCCCGGGGGCAAAAAAGGAGTCGTCGATCCGGTGCCCGTTAACCCTGCAGTCATAGATGCCTCTGGCAGTGGCGTACAGGCGCGCACTGACCAGCCCGTCCCTGACGGTGAACTCACGGCGCAGCATGGGAAGAGAGTGACAGGAGGGATTTTCGATTACACGGTCCGGGCCGTCGAGGCAGATGCCTTCCGGCTGCAGCGCTTTGATCACGCTGCCGGGCGTCCGGAGGTTCCGGATGATAAGGCCCTGCGGGAAGGTAACCGTGGTTCCTTCCCCTGCAAAGAATCCGGCATCGCAGAGACGCGGAAATGTGGTCACGTCCCTCGGACCGAGCGGATTCAGGCAGCGCGGACCGCGTATGGTTCCATAGGGCGCCACCCGCACCTCCTCGTCAATCAGGTGACCGTCCATGTAGGTGTAAGCGCCGTTCCCGAGCACCTCGATTTTCAGTGTGTGCGGCTGATGCCTGTTTTCGGGCGTGATGAGCTCCTCACCGGTTGCGATGTCCTTTATGGGGAGTGTAAAAAGGGGGACATCCGCGGAATCAGCGGCATCGTACCCCACACGATAGATTTCGAGCACGGCAGACTCACCGGACGTATTAACCACATAGGAAATATAGTTTTCGCCCTCGATCAGGCTCTCGTTTTTGTAACGGTCCATCAGGCGCCGGTCGTTGGCGCCGAAGATGACTCCGGCACGGCCGCCTTTTTCGATCCGGAAGGGGGCTTCCAGGACGAACACGCTGAGCGTGTCGGAGGCCACGGCAAACTCCGGCGCTCCGATCCACTTTGCATGATCCCATGCCTGCAGGGAGGAATCGAGGAAGCCTGTCTCAAACCAGGTTTCGGCTTTTTCTTCGCAGCCATTCTGGTCCCGCACTGTGACCGTAACATAGAACCGGGTGCAGGGAAGCAGCTTTTTTCCATCATAAGGGATACCGATGGAGCGGTCTGTATGAATCAGACCGCTGTCCCAGAAGTCGGCTTCACCGGAAGATGTTCCCACAAGGATGCGGGCCGCTGTCTGCCTCATTCCGGCTTTTTTATCATCGAGAATCCATGAGAATACAGGCTTCTCGATGTCGATTCCCAGAGGTTCTGTCACTTCATTGATTTTGATTTCCCGGATTTGGAAGGATTTTTCATTTCTCATACTATTTCTCCTGACACATCTCCCACATGAGGAATGCAAAGCGTTCCGAATGAATGGGTTCTGAACAGTTACGATATGAATATGATTTACTCGCCAAAAGCTGAGTACGGAACAGCACCTTCATACTGGTTGGATTTCCAGATGATATTTACAAGCCGGCTGATGCAGGCTTCAAGATCCTCCCGGGAGAGGGCTCCGCTTGCCAGTTCTTCGCGGAGGTTCTGCGCATCGCAGGCTGCTCCGGGCATGACCAGGTCGTTCCCGGCTCTCATACACCCGGCAGCCGTGCAGTCCGGTCCGTCCTCCGTGGTGGTCCAGTCGGTCATGATGACGCCTGCAAAGCCCCACTCGCAGCGGGCTGCTTTGGTACAGATGTCGAAATTGTTTGCCGCGTGGACACCGTTGATCAGGTTGTAGCTGGTCATGATGGACATCGGCTGTGATTCCTTCACGGCGATCTCAAAGCCCTTCAGGTAGATCTCCCGCAGGGTTCTTTCAGTCAGGATGCTGTCGGAGCCCTTTCGATTATCTTCCTGGTTGTTGCAGGCAAAATGCTTGATTGTGGTTCCGCAGCCCGGTACCGACTGTACGCCTTTCGTGATGGCGGCGGCCATCCGGCCGGAAATGAGGGGATCTTCGGAATAGTACTCAAAGTTTCTTCCACACAGGGGATTCCTGTGGATGCTCATGCCCGGCGCGAGCCACAGTGTGACCCCGAACTCCTCCATCTCACCGCCGACCATTGCGCCGACCTCCGCAAGGAGATCAACATCCCAGGTCTGGGCGAGGAGTGTGCCGACGGGGATGGCCGTGCAATATTGATATCTCGTTTCGCCGGATTCCGGATCGTCATCGACACAGAAAAGGCCGCCCTCAATATTGTAGATGAAGGGCTTGCACACAACCTGTCCGTCCGCTATGGTGTACTCCCTGGAGAGACGAAGTCCGGCCGGTCCGTCGGCGAGCGCAATGGTTGCCAGGCCAAGGGACAAGGCGCAGGAGCTGGTCTCACCGGCCGATCCCGGCACAGATACACCGGCGGAACCGACGATGGTATCCTGTCCTTTATCCGGGTCTCCGCTTGCCAGAGCCATCAGCTGGTCATCACTCAGTGCCTTTGCAAAAGCGAGGGAAGATTCCTCTGTGAGCTCCCTGTTTTCCCGGTATTCTGTTTCGATTGTCTCGAAGCATTCCCCGGTGATGGTAATTGTTTCGATATTCTGTTCTTCGATCCGGTGCATCAGTTCATCGAGCCTTTTCAGCCGAAGCTGGCTTTCAGGTTCGATGATTACAAGGTCGTCCTTGAGCGGGCAGATATTCTGCGTTCTCTGCAGAAGAACATCTCCCTGCAGGTAAGCAGCTGCTGCGGGAACGGAATCCTTAAGGCTGGTTCCGGCCCAGAAAACGTATGGACCGCATTCCAGCATCCATCCCGGGGCAGCCGGGCTGTAGGAGGCCAGAAGATCAGCGGGAATTCGGATTGTCACCGTTTCACTTTCTCCTGGAGAGAGCAGGCGGGTTTTGGCAAAGCCGGCGAGACGGCGGAATTCTTTTTCGATATCCCCTGCAGGGCAGGTGACATAGATCTGAACGACCTCGCGGCCGGCATATTTTTCTCCCGTGTTGGTGACCGCAGCCTGAATCCGGAACTCTTTGTGTTCCTCGTCAAAAGTAAGCGAAGTTTCCACGATCGAGAAAGTAGTGTACGACATACCGTACCCGAAGCTGTATCTGACAGGCAGGTTGAATGTATCAAAATAGCGGTATCCGACGTAGATCCCTTCTGTATAGAATTCTTTTTCTACATTTCCGTTGTTGTGGGAGTATGTTTCGCTGTTCGGATAATCGATGTAGTCAAAAGCCCAGGTATCCGTAAGCTTGCCGGAAGGTGTCACTTTTCCGGAAAGGACGTCAGCGAACGCGTTTCCGCCCTCCATTCCGGGCTGTACAATATAGAGGAGAGAGCGGATGTTCTCGTATCGGTCCATGAAAGAGAGGTCCACAATGCCTCCGGTATTGATGACCACAATTACGTTCCTGTACAGGAAGCAGATATCGGAAAGCATCTGCTCCTCATCTTTTGAAAGGAGATAGTCCCCCGGCGCGTAAATCCGGTCGGCGCCTTCGCCTGCAACGCGGCTCAGGACATAAACTGCGGTATCCGCGGCGGTTTCTTTTACGGGGCCTCCGGCCGGTGTGACAAAGGGGGTCTTGCTGTACACATTAAAGAATTCGGAGACAGATCCCGCCTCCGCTGTGTGGGTAAGAATATCATCTCGCCAGGCCAGGCGGGCTTCTTCGTATTTACGGTCAAAGTCTGCAAGCCAGTCCTCGGTAGTGATGGTATATCCGGCATTTTTCATGCCCTCCCAGATGCTGACGATTTTACGCTCGTTCACATCGCCGGATCCGGTTCCGCCTTTTACGGTGCGGGAGGCTCCGATACCGTACAGGGCAACGGGGGCGTCCGTGCTGAGGGGGAGAAAATTTCCCTCATTTTTCAGGAGTACCATGCCCTCCGAGGCGGCTTTGCGGGCCAGGGCGGCATTTTGGATTTCGCGGTCTGTAATCTGGTTCGAGAGGGTGCCGGTAAGCTTACGCTCTTTCAATCTGCGCATGAGTATTCTCCTTTTCGTAGGCTTTGAAGATTGATTTAAAGTAGATTCCGGCGAGGTAGGCCGGACCGGAGAGTCCGATCAGGAATACCACGGAGATAAACCGGAAGGATGCTGAGAGAAGCAGCAGCGGGGAAAGGGTGACGCAGAGCATCAGAACCGCCTGCGGAAAATGGCCGGCCATAAACAGCAGGGCATTTTTGGCGGTGTTTTTCGGCGTGTTTTCAAAGCGTGCCTGAACTGCGAAGATATGGATGCATTCCATCGCGAAGAGCAGCAGAAGCACAAACAGAAGAATCCGGTATACGAGGCCGAAGGTTCCCGTTACCGTTCTCAGTATGTAAATGTCAAACGCCAGAAACAGCTGAATGAAGCCGAAGACTGCCCAGAGCAGCGTTGCCTGGGTGAAATTGCCTTTGAACGCGCGGAAATATTCCCTGACAATATTCCCTTCCTCATTCCGGGCCATCCGCATGGTCATCGTGTAGAGCGCGGTCATCGCAGCTCCCGCCGTGATGACGGGAAGGCATAGAATGAGTGTGAGAATGTTCAGAATGATCAGGTTTCCGATACAGTTGAGTACACGTGCAAGCTTTCCGTCCGGTGCAAAAATTCCCATTTCATAGCCCCTTTCTTTACTTATAGCATGATTCTCATGCATCGCCAAGTGCAAAATCGAAATATCCGGCAGCCGCACTCCGGTGCGGCGCGTTGTAAATTACTCCGAGGACACCCCGGTCAGAGCCGTCCCCGTAGCAGCCGTACTCTGCCATCGCCGGCAGCGCATCGGCATATATGCCAATTACCCGGCCGTCCTTCCTGAGAAGAGAGGCTTCCAGGGCGGACAGAGTGTCCGCACTGAGAAGATGGGAAAGATCCATCCAGGTTTCAGAATTGTCGTATTTGATAAAATCTTCCTCCCGCATTCCGCAGATATCCAGCTTTTCACTGCCGATATCCGCAAGAAACCGGGAGAGGCTTGTCATAGTATAGCTCCCCGAATCTGTATCTGAAAACAGCAGGCTGGTTGTAAACTCTGCCTGCTGTTTTCCCGGGTCGCAATCAAGAAATGTGAGAAAATCCGATTCCATTTTTTCCGGGGAGGCATCAGCATGGCAGTCGATCAGCATTACACTGATGACTGTTTCCTTTTTGCCGAAGGCGGCCGCCAGGCTGTACACAGCCACAAAGAGGACGACCGCTGCGGCAATCAGTGGCCACTTAAAATCTTCCCACAGATAAAACAGATTGTTCTTCAGCTTACTGCTGAGATGATTGTCTTTCATGAATTCAGATCCCGTATCTGTATTGGTATTGAAAGGTTTTATCCCTTTACCGCACCGGCTGCGATGCCGTTGACAAACTGTTTCTGCAGTGCGAGGAATACGATGATCAGCGGAAGCGCGCAGAGCACGCAGGCCGCGAACAGAACGTTCCACTGTGCCGGGTTCTCCTTGTCACCAAGGAACTGGAGCATGCCGACCGGGAGAGAGTACTGTGCCTTTTTGGAGATGAACACCATCGGATAAAAATAGTCGTTCCAGATCCAAAGGCCCTGGGTAATCACACAGGATATAATGGCGGGCTGCAGCAGCGGGAAGACGACAGTCCAGAACCGCTTGCCGAGAGAAGCGCCGTCGATGAAGGCCGACTCTTCGATCTCCACCGGAACGCCCTTCATGAAGCCTGAGAACAGGAATACGGAGAAGGGCAGGGAACAGGTGACGAACATGATCATCGGGGTGAATCTGGTGTTCGGAATTCCCAGGCGGTTGAGTGTCTGCGCGATCGGTACGATAACCATCTGGGACGGAATGATCAGACCGGAGATGAAGAAGAAGTACAGGAATCTTGCAAGCTTCGTCTTGATTCTTCCGATCGGGTACGCTGCCATTGTAGAGAAGATCACAATCAGCAGGACCGATCCGCCGGTCGTCATAATACTGTTCAGCAGCTCCATGGGGTAGTTCATGTTGCTGAAGGCTCTCTTGTAGCTGGCGAACGTGAATTCAATGAACAGGGCCAGCGGGGAGGTCTGATTGTCCGGTGAGCGCAGCGAGCTGGAAAACACGATGACCAGCGGCGAGATCACGACAATACAGAACAAAATGATGACAAGATAGAGAAGGAACGTTTTTGGCGTCAGGGCCAGATACTGCTCTTTTTCACGATCGTCTTTTTTTCTGCCGAATGCCATTACAGCTCCACCTCCCTCTTATTCAGATAGAACAGCATGAGTACCGTGATCACGATGATAAACGCGAATGCCAGAACGGAGAATGCGGAAGCGCGCCCCATCTTCATGTCGGTAAACGCGGTCTCGTAGACCTGGAACATGAGCGTTTTTGTGGATTTTCCGGGACCGCCGTTGGTCATGATGAAGGAATAGTCGAATGCCTTCAGGCCGGCGATGACGGAGAGGATTACGTTGATCGTTACGGTAGAGGAGATCAGGGGAAGCTTGATCTTGCGGATCAGCTGCCACTCGGTACAGCCGTCGATCCGGCCGGCCTCCAGGAGGCTCTCATCTACGGTCTGCAGGCCTGCAAGGTAGATGATCATCGTAGTACCGAAGCCCTTCCAGACCTCCACGATCGCGATAGCGTAGAGCGCCGTTTTATAATTGCCCAAAGGGTTGAAGGCGGTGCCGTCGAGACCGATGTTTGTCAGAAGGTTGCCGATCATACCGGAGCCCGGCATGTACACGTAGGACCAGATAAAGCCGACAACGATTGCGGAGAACAGTGCCGGGAAATACGCGCAGGTGCGGAAGAAGCCCTTAAAGCGGATCCGGGTGTTCAGTACCATAGCGATCGCCATGCCGATCACATTGCTTAAGAGAACGGTGAACACCGCGTAGATCAGGGTGTTCTTCATCGAGTTTGTCAGGGTTCCGTTTGACAGAACCTTGGCGTAGTTTTTCATTCCCACAAAATCGAAATCGTAGTTGATTCCGTTAAAGTTTGTGATACTGTAGTAGAACAGCTGCAGTACCGGATAGATCCAGAACACGAGGAACATTGCCAGGGCCGGGATCAGGAATATGTACATCTTGTTGGTAAAGACAAGGGAGGTGTTGGCCCCTTTTCTTTTCTTTTTTGGCTGGCTTGCCATAGTCTCTCCTTTCCTGCAGGTGCCTCTGCTGATTCGGAATGATCTTACTGCGGATGAGAGGCGCCGCTTTACAAAGAGAGCCCTGCATCCTGCCGGATACAGGGCTTTTTTTAGTGTGATTATGAATTGTCAGGGTATCCGGAAAAAATCAGTCCTCGAGGAGGTCTTCAAACTTATCCTGCATTCCCTCGGTGATATCCTCGATCTCGGTGCCCTGTCCGCCTACCATCTCGCTGAACAGTGCTTCCATCTCGGACTCGGTTCCTGCCGGCCATGCCTGGTTGCACCAGTAGAAGCCTTTGCCTTCGTTCATCAGGTCGATGAAGGGCTGGAAGAGGTCAATGTTCGGAACGGTCTCTGCGCCTTCGCCGTAAACCGGGATGATACGTCCGGTAG
>CAMOXX010000095.1 GCA_946629475.1 uncultured Blautia sp.
ACTACAGGGAGAACGGAATATGGAAAACTGCAGAAACCATATGGAGAAAACAAGGAAGAACGGGACTGCTCTGGCTTTTTTCGCGGCACTGCTCTGGATTCTTTTATGGGCGGGCAGTGTGCATGCGGAAGCGGAACGCATTACATTTATTGATGGAAGCGGGATGTACCTTGAAAGCAGTGAAAACGGATGGATCCTGAAAAACAAAGCGGGCAGAATCCGGAAAGGGCTGCAGTATGTGGCTGTCCGGAAGTCAGGCCCTGTGACCCCCGGATACTATGTGTTCGACAGCCGGGGACAGATGAATCAGAAGAAGGCTGTGTACCGCTTCCGTAAAAAGACCGTTCGCGGTGAACTGTTTGACGGTTATTATCTGGCGGCTTCCTCCACCGGGCGCATCCCTGTGAAGGCGGCCGGGCTGGTGTACCTGAAAAACGTAAAATGTTCGGGGAAAACGTTTACCGGGTATTATTATGCGGACAGGCTGGGAAAGCTGAGTACTGATAAAGCAATGGTGCGGTACCTGAAAAAAACCGTGATAAAAGGAACGGCGTTCCGTACCGGATATTACTATTTCAATTCAGCAGGAAAGCTTGTGACAGAGGCCGGATTCCATACTGTAAAAAACCAGAAGGCCGGAAAAATCAGATTTGACGGTCAGTACTATTTTGCGGAAGGCGGGATCCTTTATACAAAAGCAGGAATCATCGAAGTAAAGGGAAAGCTGTATTGTCTGACAAAGGAAGGACAGAAGGTTGTGAACGCCTGGAAACTCGGTTATTACTTTCTGAATAACGGGCAGATGGCTGTATCCATGAAAGTGCCGGACGGATCCTATGTGGGCCCTGACGGCAGAATCGTCAAACCGGAGGAGATCCGCCTTCTGCCGCTGAAGGCACAGCTGGAGGCCGCGATTTCGGGATATGGAGGGACCTGGTCGGTCTACGTGAAGGACCTGAAGACGGACGACTTTCTTTCGATCAATCCTCAAAAGATGTATCCGGCCAGCACGATCAAGCTGTTCGCGATGGCTTATGCCTTTGAACTCGTGAAGGAGGAAAAGCTGGCAAACGACGCAGTTCTTCTGGAACTTATGACTTATATGATCACCGAGAGCGACAACAACTGCTTCAATACACTGGTCTCAATGTTCGGCGGAGGGGATTTCCTGACCGGTGCAAGGGCGCTCAACACATATCTGAAGAACAGCGGGTACAAGGAAACCGAGGTTCACCATACGGCGAAGCCGGCAGGCGTTTTTATCACGGACGGAGGAACCAACACCGGAACCGCAAAGGACTGCGGCCTTCTTCTGGAAAGGATCGCAAAGGGAAAATGTGTAAATAATGTGTTGTCCGCGGCTATGATGAACCTTATGCGGGGGCAGACGCGGAGATGGAAAATTCCGGCAGCCCTTCCGCCTCAGGCGGTCGTGGCAAACAAGACGGGGGAGACGGATGAGGTCCAGCACGATGTCGCAGTCGTCAGCGGACCGAAGACGGACTATGTGATCTGTGTATTTTCGACGTCATCAGACATGTCGGGGATCAATGGAATCAAAGCAATTTCAAAAGCTGTCTGGGATTTCCTTGAGTAGACGGCAGGAATGGAGAATAAAATGAGATTACAGAGCGATGCGCGCAATATTACCATGATGATGGATCTTTATGAGCTGACGATGGCAAACGGGTATTTCCTGCAGGAAAACGCGTCTACCAAAGTTTCCTTTGATGTCTTCTACCGGAAGAATCCGGACGGGGGAGGCTTTGCCATCTTCGCGGGGCTGGAGCAGGTCATCGAATACATTACCAGTATGCATTTCGGGGAGGAGGATATTGAGTACCTCAGGAGCCTGAACCTGTTCGGGGAGGATTTTCTTGAATATCTCCGCAATTTCCGCTTTCACGGTGATGTGTACGCGTTCCCGGAGGGGACGGTCATGTATCCGGATGAGCCGGTCATTACGGTCATAGCGGATCTGGTTGAGGCACAGATCGTTGAGACCGAGCTTCTGGCCCAGGTGAACCATCAGAGCCTGATTGCCACCAAGGCCAGGAGAATTGTCCGTGCCGCGGACGGAAGGGCAGTTTCGGACTTCGGCGCGAGAAGAGCGCACAACAATGATGCTGCGATCTACGGCGCGCGGGCAGCGTTCATCGGCGGCATCAACGGGACGGCGACGGTATCGGCCGGCCAGTATTTCAATATTCCGGTCGGCGGAACAATGGCCCACAGCTGGGTGATGTACTACAAGGACGAGCTGACGGCCTTCCGGAAATTCGCCGAGGTCTATCCGGACAACTGTATTCTTCTGGTGGATACCTACGATGTGCTGGATTCGGGTGTTCCGAATGCGATCAGGGTATTCGGGGAGATGCGGGAAAAGGGAATCCGTTCCAAAAACTACGGGATCCGTATTGACAGCGGCGACCTTGCATACCTGACCCGGGAGACGCGCGCGATGCTGGATGCGGCAGGATATCAGGACGCGAAGATCGTCATCTCGAACAGCCTGGATGAATTTACCATCACATCGATCCTGAGGCAGGGCGGGTGCGTGGATTCGTTCGGTGTCGGTGAGAGGCTGATCACATCAAGGTCGGAGCCGGTGTTCGGAGCGGTATATAAGCTCGGGTCCGTCGAAGAGAACGGCGTTATGGTGCCGAGGATCAAGGTGTCGGAGACAGTGGCAAAAATCACAAACCCGGGGCTGAAGGATGTATACCGGATATTTAATGAGAACGGGCACGCGGTGGCGGATCTTCTCGTAAATGCCGGCGAGGAGGTCGACCTCTCCAAACCCTACCGGTTTGTGGATCCGGAGAGTCCGTGGAAAAAACGAACCTTTGTCAACTGCACGGCCAGAAAGCTGCAGGAGCCGGTCATCCTGAAAGGAGAGCGGGTAAATCCGCCTGTCCCGACGGTTGAGATCGCCGCCTATGTAAAGCATCAGCTCCAGGAGGAGATCTGGCGTGAAGAGCAGAGGTTTGAAAATCCGCACCGGCATTATCTGGATATGTCGGTCGACTACTATAATATGAAGATAAAGATGCTGGAGGAGAGCAGATAAGGAACGATGGTGGAAGAAGAAAGATGGGTCATGCATGGTCTTTCGCCGGATGACCCTGCCTGCATCCGGAGTGCGGAGGAGCTGGAAGCCTATGTGATCCGCACCGGTTTTCTGCCGCTGTTCCGGAACGAAATCCCCGGTTTTTCCGTGGAGGAAAATACAGCCTCCGGGGACTGGTGGACCGGAGATCCCGACAGGGATCCCTGGGAGTGGAGAAAAACGCTTGCGGCAAACGGAAATGTCTGCTACGGAAAGTTTTTTGACCGGAAGGCCGGCTTCATATCGAAGGAATGGTTTCCATGCTTCGCGAATTACCGGCGTGACGGCTATGATTTTGATTCCCGGTGGGATGATGAGCTGGCGGGGATCCGCAGCAAGAAAATCATGGACCTGTTCATGGAAGAGAATGAGGGCAGCGAGCTTTTTTCGGGGGAAGTAAAATCCCGTGCGGGCTTCGGGAAGAACAGGGAAAAAAACTTTGAAGGAGAGCTGACCAGGCTGCAGATGCAGACGTATCTGGTGAACCGGGACTTCCGAAGGAAAATTAACAAAAACGGACAGGAGTACGGATGGGGAATCGCGGTTCTGTGTACTCCGGAGCATCTGTGGGGGTATGATTTTGTCACGTCCTGCTATAAGGAGGAACCATCGGATTCGGCAGCCAGGATTTTTGAACGGGCGGCGGAGCTTTATCCCGGCGTACCTTTGCGCAGCCTGAAGAAGGTGCTTGGACTGCGTGTGCCCGGGGAGCGGGCGGAAGGCCCGGTCCTTTCCTATCCGGACAATCTGATCAGGGCCCTCAAAACAGAGGAGCTGAATGCGGGGGAACTGACCGAGGATCAGAAAAGCGGCCTGGCAGTCGCGGTCGGGCAGCTGAAGGACAAACAGAAAAAAGTGATTTTCATGAAATATGTCCTGCACATGAAAAATGATGAGATCGGCGCGGCCCTCAACCGGGCGGCCGGAACGGTCGGGACATATCACTCCAAAGCCCTCGGGAAGCTTAAGTGGCCCCGCATTGCGGAGTGGTATCTGCGAGGCTACAGCCAGTGTCTTCCGGGACTTCTGGTAAGCAGGGGATTTCCGGCCCTGGCATCCGCGGCTGTCGCTGCGGAACGGGATCCTGACCGTCCGGCTGATGATGAGGATCTGTGCCTGAGGCTGGGCCTGTCCTTTCGAATTTCGGATGCTCTTCTGAAGGCGGGGATCATCACGATCGGGGATCTGAGGAAAAAAGTACAGGATCCGAAGTGGTACCGGGACATACGGGGAATCGGCTCGAAGACAGCGGAGGACATTGTGAAAATGCTGGATCATGCGGAAAACAGACAGGTTTTTTGAGCATGCGGCGGAGCGGAACACGAATGTCCGCTTGACTTACAGAAAAAGGGGAGACAGGAATGCTCTATAACAGCAGAACAGTAAGCTTTTTTAAAAGGGTGAGGCAGATGCTGCCGGGCCCTTCGGATAAAATGATGTGCATGGCCCGGCGGGGAGCCGCGATGCTTCTTGCCGCCGTTCTGGCAGCAGGAACGCTGCCGGTTCCGGTCCTGGCGGAGCAGCAGGTGACTCCGACACCGACGCCGGATCCGCACGGCCCATGGTATTATGAGCCGGCCCAGACCGACTCTCTTCCGGACTGGCCGGCGGGACCGGGAATAGAATCCCAGTGCGCGGTGATGATCGACCTCAGCAACGGAGGAATCCTTTATTCCAAGAACGCGGACATGGTCATGTATCCGGCCAGCATCACCAAGATTCTGACCTGCCTTCTCGCAGTCGAAAACCTGGACCCGGCGATGTCCTTTGTGATGACGGAGTCGGCGGCGTTCGGGATTGAGAGCGGGAGCTCCAGTATTTACGCGGATACCGATGAGGTATTTACCGTGGAACAGGCGATTATGGCCCTGATGCTTGAGTCGGCCAACGAGATGGCCCTGATGCTGGGAGAGCTGGTGAGCGGGAGTGAAAAAAAGTTTGTGGAAATGATGAATGAGCGGGTGGTGAAGTTCGGCTGCACACACACTCATTTCAACAATCCGAACGGTCTCCCGGATGAGAATCACTATACAACGGCGTCCGATATGGCCAAAATAGCCTTTGAATGCTGGAAGGACCCGCGGTTCAGGCACTATGTCACCACCTCGTACTATGATATTCCGCCGACAAACAAGCAGAGCGAGACCAGGTATATGTCCAACCACCACAAGATGATGGAAGGAAAGGACTATGCCTATGACGGGGTGCTGGGAGGAAAAACCGGATATACGGAGGCGGCCGGGAACACGCTTGTGACGTATGCGCAGAGAGGGGATCTTTCCCTTGCAGTTGTTATCCTGAATTCCCCGGGAACGACCTATGGGGACACAGCTGCGCTTCTGGACTACGGTTTTGCGTCATTCAGCAGAAAGGATATGACAGGAGTGATGCGCCGGGAGACGCCGGAGGAAGCTGTGACATCTGAATTCCGCGCGCTTGCGGGATATCGGGCTCCTTTCCCGGCAGCACAAAGAACGTCGGGATTCACGATCACGGTCCCGGAAGGGGTATCGGCAGACCGGATCGATGTAATCCGGATACCGCATAAAAATGCTCCGGGACGTCCTTTTAATGAGTATGTTTACTACTATGAAGGAAACCGCGCTGGGAGCGGATGGGAATATCTGTGATCAACAGGCCGGCAGGTCATTTTTGCCGGCCTTTTTTGACCTGGTAAAAAGTAAAAAGGTTATTATCGGAGTGTTTATAAGTGAGATGGAAAAAAGTACCTTTTTTGCAGATATAGTATTATTTTGTGAGAAACACTGTAATATCAGGAAAACCAGTGATTGGAGGTAAATAAAGATGGAATATCGCATTTTGACGGTGAACCCGGGCTCCACATCCACGAAGGTCGGCTGCTTTGAGGGAGAAAAGGAACTCTTTACCGTAAATGTCTCCCACGAGGCTGAAAAACTGAAAGAGTTTGAGTCGATCAGCGCGCAGCTTCCCTACAGGAAGGAGACAATCCTTGCGGCGCTCGCCGAGGCGAATATCGACCTTTCGACAATCGACGCGTTTGTCGGCCGCGGCGGCGGACTCCTTGCGGTAGAAGGCGGAACCTATGTGGTTGACGATGTTCTCCTTGACCATGCGCGGCGCGGTGCGAACGGTGTTCAGCATCCGGCACAGCTCGGAAGCCAGATCGCCCATGAATTCGCGGCACAGTACGGGAAACCCTGCTTTGTTGTAAACCCGCCTGACACGGACGAGCTTACACTGTGCGCCAGAATTACGGGAATCCAGGGCGTTTTCCGCAATGTTCACCTTCACGCGCTGAACCTGAAGGAGACAGCGATCCGCCACAGCAAGGCGAACGGCTGGAAATATGAAGATAAAAACTACATCGTATGCCACATCGGCGGCGGCATTTCGATCTCGGCCCACCAGAAGGGCAAAATGATCGACGGCAACGATATCGTAGGCGGCGAGGGCCCGATGGCTCCGACACGCTGCGGTTCGATTCCCGCTGCTGAGATGATCCGCTACTGCTTCGACCATCCGGATAAAAAGGAAGTGCTTGCTCTCACGACAAAGACCGGCGGTTTTGTGAGCCATCTGGGCATCTCCGATGCGCTGGAGCTGACAAAGAGGGCTTCCGAGGGTGATGAGAAGGCAGCCATTGTCTGGGATACCATGCTTTACCAGATCGTGCGCTATATCGGCGCGATGGCCGGCGTGCTCTGCGGACAGGTGGACGGAATCCTCCTTGGCGGCGGAATGGTCCACAACAAGGATCTCGTCGCCCGCATCGAAAAGGACTGTTCCTGGATCGCTCCGGTTACGGCTTACCCCGGCGAATTCGAGCTCGAGGCCATGGCGGCCGGCGCTATCCGTGTCCTGAAGGGCGAGGAAGAAGCAAAGAGATATTCCGGCAAACCGGTGTGGGTTCCGAAGGATCTTGGATAAGGAATGACGGAAAGAGGATGCTATGACTAGAAAACAGATGATTGTGTTTGAAGTGATTCAGGACCTGATGCTTGCCTTCGTGATCAATTCGGCGGCGACCATCCTGAACGGCGGATTTACCGATACCTGGGTGTATCTGGTCGGAATGTTTGAAGCCTTTTCGATCAATTACGTGGCCGGGGCGGCCTTCCCGATTCCGCAGACCGGGCAGAAGGCAGCGGATGCCCTGCACCTGAAGGCGGGGAGCTTCGCCCACAAGTTTGTCAGAGTGTTTGTGACAAACGCGCTGTTCGTGACGATCATCAGCTTCACGATCGCCCTGATCAATGCTGGTCCTGTTCCGGAGATCTTTTCCATCTGGTTTAAAACATACCCGATCCTGCACGTCGTGGGTCTTGTGACATCGCTTCTGACCGAGAGCACATGCATGGATATTGCCAGAAACATTGTTAAATAAAGCACCAAGCAGCCAATAATAAGCAGCCAAAGAAAGGAGAACCTGATGAATCAGACGAAAGTGAACAAGTACATGCGGAGCGTTTCCATAATCGGTGTGGGCTGCACCCCGTTTATGTACACTGTTGACAAGGAAGAAACGAACGGCCTTACCGAGGGCGAGCTGTTCGGTTATGCTGCACTGAAAGCCATGGAGGACGCCGGCGTTAATCCGCAGGATGTCGATTTCTACTTCCACGGTGAGGCGAGTCCGTTAAACGGATCCAATTACCTGACCCCGAACATCCAGATCGCAAACTGGTTCGGAATGAAGGGAAAAGCTTCCATCCACCACTCCGAAGCATGCTGTACAGGCTATTTTGCCATCGAGCAGGCTGTCAACGCGGTCGCTTCCGGCAAATACAACTGTGTGCTTTCCGGCTGTGTGGAGTTTGGCGACGGCGTTGCGGTTCCGGATCATCCGTACAAGCGTGAAAAAATGACCATGGACCGTTTCCTCAAGACAACCGCATGGCTGTATGACCGCAACTATACCCGCAGCATGATGGCCGGCCAGGAGCTGATCTATGACGATGCCGCAGAGTGGTACAAGAGAACCAGAGGCATCACGGATGAGCAGATGGATGACACTCTGAACTGGATGGCGATCAACAACCGCAGGAACGCATCGGTCAATCCGCTCGCTCTCGAGAGGACGACCTACGAGGAGATCGCAAAGGAAAAGGGATTTGACAATGTCATGGACTACATGAGATCCCCGTTCAACCCGAAGATGGGCGACTTCCTCCGTGCGGCGGACATCGAGCTGAAGTGCGACGGCGCGGCGGCTGTCATCGTCTGCGCGACAGACATGGTTGACAAATATATGGGCAACAAGAACCACAAGCCGATCGAAGTTCTCGGAATCGGATGCGCCGCTCTTGAAGCTTCCAACCCGCATTTCGAGGTTCGCGCAACGGAAGAGGCGGTCCGCCAGGTTTACGAAGTGACCGGAGTAAAACCCGAGGAGATCGATCTGTTCTACGCGAACGACTTTATCATTACTTCTCATCTTATCTCAGCTGAGATCGCAGGATACCTTCCCTACGGCGAGGGATGGAAATATGTCTGCGAAGGACGTACCGCTTACGACGGCGACAAGCCGATCAACACCAACGGCGGCCGTACCTCCTTCGGACATGCCCATGCAGCATCCGGTATGGCAGATCTCTATGAGGCTGTGAAACAGATGCGCGGTGAAGCCGGTGAGGGCCAGGTAAAATTCGATGCTAAGACTGCTATGCTGAGAGGCTACGGCGGAGCACAGAACATCTGTACATATATCATCAGGACCATCGACTGATAAGGAGGGAAAAGATATGGCAATCAAGCTGGAAAAAGTTGTTGAGACATTTTACCAGAAGCTGGAAGAAGGCAAGATCATGGGCAAAAAGTGCACCAAATGCGGTGCAGTCGAGTTCCCTCCCGTATATGCCTGCAATTCCTGCGGCTGCTGGGATATGGAATGGGTTGAGATCAGCGGAAAGGCAAAGATGCACTCCATCGTTATGCCGGCACCCCTGTCTACAAAGCCGGAGTACAAAGCTCTCGGAAAATACGCCTACGGCGAGATCGAGCTCGAGGAAGGCAGCCGCTTTAACGGCGTCGTCCGCGGCATGACGAAAAAGAAAAGAAAAGAGATCCTGGCAGCCGGAAAGCTCCCGGTTCCCTGCCACGCTGCAATCTATCAGAGAGAAGGATACAAGACGGTTGTGTTTGATCTCGATGAGGAATAATCCACAGTTACCAATCATATAAATAAAAAGGAGAAAACAATCATGGATAGAAAAGAACTGGAAGCAAAGGTAATCGAACTGGTACAGATTTCTTATGGCAAGGCAGAGGGTGAAGTTACCCTTGAGACCAGCTTTAAGGACGACCTGAAGGGCGCATCCGTTCAGATGGTAGCTCTGGTTTCCGAGATCGAGAACGAGCTGGATGCCATGGTGGCTCTGCAGGACGCATCCGCATGCGCAACCGTAAAGGATCTGGTAGACAAAGTAGAAGAAGAAATGTAATA
>CAMOXX010000096.1 GCA_946629475.1 uncultured Blautia sp.
TCCCTTGCCAAACGGCTCCAGCATACCGATCTCCTGAATCAGCTTTCTGCTGAGGTAGCCGAGCGGTACTGCCGCGTCAATCACGGTCTTTGGCGTCAGCAGTTCCTCTGTCAGAGCACACTGTTCATTGATCCGGCGGCGGAATTCTCCGATTTTGTCCTCGTCAATAGACAAGCCGGCCGCCATCGCATGTCCTCCGAACTGCAGGAAAAGATCGCTGCATTTTGTCATCTCATCGTACATGGAATAGCCTTCAATAGAGCGGCCGCTGCCTTTCGCGCTGTCCTGCCCTCTTGTTAGGATAAACGCCGGCCGGTAATATTTTTCCCGGATCCTTCCTGCTATGATCCCCGCAAGGCTCTCATGGCACTCCGGGAGAAAAATCACCAGGACTTTATCCTTTAAAAGTCCTTTTTCCTCGACCATCTGAATGGCAAGCTCTGTTCCTTCCTCCGTCAGAGCCTTCCTGCTCGCATTCATGTTGAAGAGATCTCCTGCAAGCTTTTCTGCCTCATCGGAAGTTTCTGCGTCCAGCAGAGCCAGGGAACGGGCTGCCGTGTCCAGTCTTCCGCTCGCATTGATGCAGGGGCCCAGAACAAAGCCGATATGATAGGCTGTGATCCGGCTGTCCTCCAGTCCGCAGACCCGAAGGAGCGAACGGAGTCCTTTGTTCTCTGTCCTCGGAAGCCTTTTCAGGCCTTCACGCACAAGGATACGGTTCTCCCCCTGAAGCTCCATAATATCGCCCACCGTAGCAATCGCGGCAACCTCGGTCAGACGGTCCAGCACTTGTTTGTCCAGGCCCATCCTGTCGTAGAGCACCTGCATCGTCTTCAGCGCAACCACAGCCCCGCAGATGCCGCTGTTGGGATACAGGCAGTCAATCTGCTTTGGATTGACGACAGCATCCGCCGGCGGAACAATGTACTTCCTGTTTCCATCCGCCTCCTCATAGGGCACTTCGTGATGGTCTGTCACAATCACCGTGATGCCTGCTTTTTTTGCCCTCGCTATCTCTGAGAACGCCGCGATACCATTGTCACAGGTGATAATGGTATCCACGCGGTCTTCAATCGCTCTGTCAATCAGATGGTCATGAATGCCATAGCCGTCCAGAACCCTGTCAGGAATGTACCAGTCCACTGCCGCCCCTGCATGGTCCAGGGATTTTTTCAGGATAAAGGTAGCCGAAACACCATCAATGTCATAATCTCCCAGAATCCGGATCTTCTTCCCTTCCGTTATTTTCTGTTCCAGTATTTCAGCCGCCCTGTCAGCATCCTTCAAAAGGTGGGGCGAAGGGAGATCATCGAGCGTTCCTTCCAGATACTGCCGGATATCCTCATCATTTATGATATCCCGGTTCCGAATCAGCCGCGCAGTCACGGGGTCAATCCCATATTTCGCTGCAATCGACTGAAAATCAGCCCTCTTTGCCGACACAACCCATCTGGCCATAACATAGTCTCCTTATAATCAGAACCCGGGAGCACTGCACCCGGGTCCTGATATTGCCACATATCTTTATTCCTTTTTGTATCTGTTCTGAACAGTTACTCCTGTTTTTCATTTGCCGCTTCCGCTTCGCGCGCCAGCCTCTCCTGTACACGCTTGCGGTTTTTCTTCTTCGGTTCCTTCGGACCGTTTCCGCCGGCAGTGCTGCCTGCAGATACAGATGCGGATGCTTTTGCTGCCGCCTGCTTAGCCGGAGCCGAAGCTTTTCCCGCAGTTTCCTTAGAAGCGCCGATATGTCTCTTCATAACATACCACAGCGCGCCTGTAATACAGATCGAAGAATATGCACCGACAATAATACCCACCATCAGCGGAGCCGCAAACTCACGGATCGATGACACACCGAAAATGAACAGTACAGCGACCATCACGAATGTCGTGAGAGAAGTGTAAATGCTTCGTGTCAGCGTCTCGGTGATACTGGCATTCACGATATCGTCAAGTGTCTCCGAATCATCGCGGCCATGCAGATGCTCACGGATACGGTCAAAGATAACGATTGTCGCGTTGATCGAATAACCGACGATGGTAAGCATACACGCGATAAAGGTATTGCCCACCGATACTCTTGCAATTGCATAGAATGTAAGAACTACCAGGACATCATGAAGCAGGGCAAGTACAGCGCTGCTCGCAAAGCGGATGTCCTTGAACCGGAACCAGATATAGAGGAGCATGCAGATTGTTGCAACGACAACCGCCATGATAGCGTCGTTCCGCATTTCCTGGCTGACCGTTGCGCTGATGCTCTCGGCCTGGATCAGATCCTTGTCCACTGAAAATTCATCAATCAGAGCCTGGTTTAAAGCTTCACGCTCATCGAGCGACAGAGACCTTGTTTTAATAATAACCTGGTCTGTGCCTACAACCTTTGTTGTCTGGACATTCTTGTCGCCGGTCACCTTTTCAACAATCGGGACAACCTTGGAATCGATCTCCGCCAGGTCAAGATTCTCATTGAAGGTAACATTGGTAGCAGTACCGCCCGAAAACTCAAGGCTGTAGTTGAGTGCCTTGTTTCCTGCGCCGCTGTTGATCATCATGGCAGCGGGACCTGCAAGAATCAGGATGATCGAAATAATAAAGAAAACTTTTCTCTTTCCGAGGAAGTTGATGCTTTCTCTCTTCTTAGCTTTTCCGTAGAACTTCACGTCACGGACACCGACCGCGTAAACAGCGTTTACAACCAGCCGGGATACAACCAGCGCGGTGAACATCGAAACGATGATGCCCAGAGCCAGCGTATAGGCAAAGCCTTTTACAGTACCGGAGCCCAGTCTCATCAGAACTACGGCTGCGATAAGGGTTGTAATATTGCCATCGAAGATTGCCGAGAAAGCCTTGCTGAATCCGGCTTTGATGGCGGTGTTCACCGTCTGCCCGGCTGTAATTTCCTCCCTGATACGAGCGTAAATAATGACGTTCGCGTCAACCGCCATACCGATACCGAGGATGATACCTGCGATACCCGGCAGGGTAAGGGTAATATCAAACGCATTGATCAGAATGAGGATCAAAGTCGTGTAAAGAACCAGTGCCACGGATGCAATAATACCAGGCACACGGTAAGCAATGATCATGATCAGCATAACGATGATCAGACCGATAACAGCTGCTTTTAAGGAAGTCGCGATAGCTTCGACACCAAGCTGTGCGGCAACCACGTTGGAACGCAGCTCCTGAAGCTCAAGGCTGAGGGAACCGATACGGATATAGGATGCCAGATTCTGAGCTTCCTCAACGCTGCTCATTCCTGTAATCTGGGCACTTCCGCCGCCGATCGCCTCATTGACGCGGGGTGCGCTCAAAATTCCATTGTCGTATACGATCGCAATCTGTTTTCCGACATTCCGCTCCGTCGCATCGGCGAATTTTGTTTTTCCATCATCAGTCAGGGTAAGGCTGACGACATACTCCCTGGTGCTGTTGTTGTTCGTCTGAATCGCTCCGCCCTGCGCATCCGCCACATCGGTACCATCGAGCACTACAGAGCCGGCTTCGCGAATTTCATCCAGCGTACGGTCGAGCGCGTAATCGCCGATCGAAGCATTATAGGAGAAGTTCGAATTGCCTTCCTCATCCGTCTGCTCAATAAAGCACAGGGAACCTGGTTTTCCAAGATCCTCAAGGATAGAGTTTGCATCAGTCACACCCGGAATCTCAACATTGATACGGTTGGTTCCTTCTCTGTAGACCTGTGCTTCCGTACTGTACTGTTCTACACGCTTCTGCAGCTTGTAGATCGTATCGCTCATATCCTCGCCGCTGGGATTGCTCTCTGTTGTCTCATAAGTAATACTGACACCGCCGGAGAGATCCAGGCCGGTCTTGATGTTTCTCGCCGCACCGCTCTTATCTGACCCAAGCCCTACTGCTGCCGTATAGCAGAGAAAGGCGGTAATCAGAACCGTAATCAGCAGTACTGCAATACCTCTGCTTTTCTTCATTGCTTTTCCCTTCTTTAATCCTCAGTAATACCTTTGGCTCTTTGAACCTGTCATCAGGCAGCTTGATCATCTTGCCTGTCTTATTTCCCGACAGTTTCTTAGTCAGCAAGAGCCGCTTTGATCATGATGGCACACTCCACGCGCTTGCGCTGAAGCTCGCATCCGATCCTGTAGTTTCCTGTTATTTGTCCGGTAAAGTGGCTGGCATTTGCCGCGCACCCGCCGCTGCAGTAAAACCTCGCAAAGCAGGAAGCGCATTCCGGTTTGGAATAAACATTGCATCTGCCAAACTCTTCACAGATTTCAGGGTGCAGGATACCCTCATCCACATTGCCCAGAAGGAATTTTTCCTCCCCTGCGAACTGATGGCAGGGATACAGATCCCCCCAGGGCGTAACAGCCAGATACTCCGTCCCCGAGCCGCACCCGCTGAGACGCTTATAGACACAGGGGCCTCCCGTCAGGTCAATCATGAAATGGAAAAAATTAAAGCCGCGTCCTTCCTTCTCCCTGCGGATCATTTCCTCAGCCAGGATATCGTACTGTTCAAACAGTACCGGAAGGTCTTCCTCCGTAATAGCATACTGCTCATCCTTCGGAGCAACTACCGGTTCCACCGAGATCTGTTTAAAGCCCAGATCCGCCAGATGCAGCACATCCGCCGCAAAGTCCGTATTAAAGTGCGTGTATGTTCCGCGCACATAATACCTTTCCTGATTGCGCTGCTCAGCAAATTTCCGGAATTTCGGAACAATCAGATCGTAGCTGCCGTGTCCTTTCCGGAACGGGCGCATTCTGTCGTGCACTTCCTTCCGGCCGTCGATGGAAAGAACAACATTCCCCATCTCACGGTTGCAGAACTCCATGATCTCATCGTTCAAAAGCACTCCGTTCGTCGTCAGAGTGAAACGGAACTTCTTTCCGCATTCCTCCTCCCGGGATCTGCCATAAGCGACCAGCTGCTTAACCACATCCCAGTTCATCAGCGGTTCCCCGCCAAAAAAGTCGACTTCCAGGTTTACCCTGTTTCCGGAAGACGCAATTAGAAAATCCAACGCCTTTTTCCCTGTTTCAAAAGGCATCAGCGCCCTGCGCCCATGATACTCCCCCTCTTCTGCAAAGCAGTATCTGCACGCCAGATTGCAGTCGTGAGCAACGTGGAGACAAAGAGCTTTAACAACTGTTTTCCTGCCTTCTGTAAAGGCATCAATCGCATCCCGGTAAATATCCTTTGTAAAAAGCATCCCCTGAGAGGCAAGCTCACGGCATTCCTCCACGGAAGTCCGTATTCCGGACGGCTCATAGCGATCGGACAGCTGACATACGATGCTCTCCGTATCCTCTCCGCTCTCCAGAAGCGGCAGCACATCATAAGTTACATCATCAACCAGATGAATGGATCCACTGTTGATATCCAGAACAATATTCAGTCCATTGCTCCGATAGCGGTGAATCAGGCTCATATTTACACTCCGTTCCATGCCCGTAACGGGACAGTTGAATTGCTAAGACCCCGCAGCAATCTGCGGGGCCTCAGGCCTGCGCTCCACGTCAGACGAAATGAAATCCGCCTGTGATTTACTTATTTATGTTCGCAGCTCTGGTTTCCTACAGTGCAGGAAGTTTTGCAGGCTGACTGGCAGGATGTCTGGCACTCGCCGCATCCACCCTTTTTTACGGTGTTCTGCAGGTTCTTCGTGTTAAGCGTCCTGATATGCTCCATTACTTTTTCCTCCTCTTCTAAATAGTCGCTCCCGTAAGTATATCACAGCAGTTCCTATTTTAAAAGAGTTTTTTTACGAATGCAGAAGGAGAATACGGAAAGCAGCCCCGTTTTTCAGCAGACTGCCTTGATTATTCTCCTGTGTTCCCATATAATGATTAGGTCGCCAAAGTATGATTACGGAATGCACCGTTCATTTAATACATATATTTTGGGGGAGGTATCTTCTTTTGTCTGCCGGAACCGCCATGGATTTTACTGTAATCGTAATCCTTATCATGCTTTCCGCTTTCTTTTCCTCCGCGGAGACTGCGCTCACCACGGTCAATCCGATCCGCATCCGCACTCTCAGCGAAGAAGGAAACAAGCGGGCAGCCCTTCTCTGCAAAATCATCGAAAATCCAGCGAAAATGCTCAGCACGATACTGATCGGGAACAATATCGTAAATATGGCCGTATCGGCACTCACAACTACTGTGACCATCAGAATACTGGGGAATGCTTTTGTCGGGGCTGCCACAGGAATCCTCACGCTTTTTATTCTGCTTTTCGGCGAAATCACTCCAAAAACGCTGGCAAAGACACATTCCGAACGGACAGCCCTGGCCTATGCCCCCATTATCCGCGTGAACATGATTATCCTCACGCCGCTGATCTTTATCATCGACCAGCTGGAGCATCTTGTCATGCGTATCCTGCATGTTGACCCGAATGCCCGTGAGAATGTCATGACAGAAGGCGAACTCCGAACTCTGGTGAATGTTGGCCAGGAGGACGGGGCCATCGAAAAAGAAGAAAAGCAGATGATCTACAATGTCTTTGATTTCGGGGATTCCACCGCCAGCGATGTGATGGTTCCCCGAATCGATATGGACTTTGTGGAAGTGAACGCAACCCGCAGCCAGCTTCTCGAAGTTTTTCAGAAGCATCGTCATACACGTTTTCCGGTATATGAAGATTCCACAGACAATGTCATTGGAACTATAAATATGAAAGATCTGATTCTGGATTCTTCTGCCGGAGAGCTGTCGATCCGCACGATTCTGAGGGAGCCCTACTTTACTTATGAGCATAAATCCACAGCAGATCTTCTGCTGGAAATGAGAAAGGCCTCCGTAAATCTCGCAATCGTACTCGACGAATACGGATCCACCGCAGGCCTTGTAACTCTGGAAGATCTCCTGGAAGAAATCGTCGGAGAAATCCGTGATGAGTATGATGAGGATGAAGAGGAAAGCCTGCAGGTCATCGTTCCCGGAAAAGAATACATTGCATCCGGCTCTGCCCGGCTTGATGATATCAATGAAGCCCTGCAGCTTTCTCTTCATTCTAATGAAAATGATTCAATCGGCGGTTATATAATTGAAAAGCTTGATTCGCTCCCTGCCTTCGGGCAGGAGCTCAGCCTGCCTGAAGGCGGGCGTCTGGTTGTTGATGAGCTCGACCGGAACCGTATCAAAACTGTACATATCTGGCTGCCGGATGACAGATCGTAATACACTGCGTCGGTTCAGTTTTCTGGTTGGGCAGATAAGCCGCTCTCAGTTTCTCACGCAGATCAGCTGCCCTTCTTTTCTGCCATAAAAGTAAATATTCCTGGAGAGGAGTTCTTCTTCCGGTGTACATTCATCAACCGTGGAGTTGAGAACTTCCTCCAGATGCTCCGGCTCGACAATTCCCGCCGCATGCACCATCACCTCATGGATACTGGTAAATGCCAGATATAAATCTGATTCCAGCAGGTCGGAGATTCTCGCCAGTACCCCCGGCAGGAAAACGGCCACCGCTCCGTTTGTCTTCCCCTCCGTGCTGATACAGTTCCCGGCAGGTCCCTTTGAAAGGACTCCCGTCCGCATCAGGTCCATAAAATTGTCCCCTTCATAGGAGCTGTCGCACAGCATCTTCTCCCATTTATAAACCCTTGGAGGAGTAAGAAAATACGTGTTGAGGAGAGCATTATCGAACACTTCATCCTCGTCCTTCTTCCAGACCTTCAAAAGGTTTTTCTGGATTTTGGCACTTGTGAGCACTCCGTCTTTCACCCCTGCCCGGACATAGAGCACCTGGGCGATATCCCCAGTAACACGGTATACCGCTTCTCCCAGAGAATCCTTATTACGGTCATGGTTCAGAAGCCTGACAAACAGCCGGTTTCGGATTTTTTCATAATCCGTGAGATCTGCGGCGATGTCTCCAAGAGCGCTGAAATCCATCTTATTGAGTTCCTCAACAATGCCATCCGCGATTATTCCAATATCTCCAATATTCTCATAGCGATGATAGAGCTGTCCAATCTCCATGCTGCACACCTGCGAAACAGCCCCTTTCTGTCCGCATTCCAGATAGAGTCTTTCCAGTTCTGCGCTGTCTCCCTCCAGAGTCGAAAGCCGGAATTTCCCCTCCCTGAACTCCTCCTTTTTCAAAAGCTCTGTACGTAGATCATTCACAAAAGCCTGATATTCTTTTTGCATCCTGCTTTTCCTTTCAGTGGAATTTTATGGGCGAACGCCCTTTTGAAATCTGACTTCATTTGAACTGATCAGACTGGATATGCCACTGAGTATAGATTATCAAAGCACAAATGTAAAGAAAAAACCATCGACAAAATTCGAGAAAAAGCTATCGGATGAGCGAATCCAGAAGGGCTTCGCATCCTTCAACAATATCACGATATGTGGTTTCAAAATCTCCCGTGTACCATGGATCTGATATGCCGCGGGGTGAGTCCGTATAATCGAGCAGCAGCTTCACCTTGTGCTGCGGGTCCTTCCCCAGAATGCGCATCATGTTGCGCAGATTGTACTCCTCCATTCCGAGGATCAGATCGTACTTATCATAATCACTCTTCTTCAGCTGCACGGCTCTTTTTCCTTCACATGAAATGCCATGCTTTCTGAGCTCCTGCTTTGCCGGCGGATAAACCGGATTGCCGACTCCGTTCCAGATCTCCTCAGTGCTGGTGGCAGCCGAGGCAATTACAAACTGTGAGGAAAGCCCCCTGTCCTCAACCATCTTCTTTAAAATGAATTCTGCCATGGGGGAACGGCAGATGTTGCCATGGCAAACGAACAGTATCTTATTATACATATTATATCCTGTTATAAGTTGTTAAATGTTTATTATCTCAGCATCTTCAGGTATTCACTTTTATATATATTCCACGTTTATTATTATATTTTATTATATTATCTTTGCAAATGTCCCAAGTTTTGTCCCAAAGCAATAATAGTTGGGACATTCCTTTTCAGCCTTTTTTTTGTTTGGCTCTCTGCGTTTTTTACCTTTTCACCCTTCGATCGTCAATCATGCATCTTCCTGGCACTGGAGAGCCTATCCATTTCCCTTTTTGCATCCGACAGTCCCAAATGTGTGTATGTATCCAATGTAATAGAAATATCACTATGTCCCATCAAATATTGCAGCACCTTTGGATTCATACCAGATTTTGCCATATTCGAGCAAAAAGTATGCCTGCAGACATGCGGAGTGACCTTTGGCATCTGAACCTTATAGATACTATTATATTTCTGGCAAATGCGCTGAAAGTATTTTTCCCAATGCAATGCCACCTTCGGCATATCATTCTTATCAAGAAAAAGAAATCCAATATGGCCATCAATCACAGGTTCACGATTCGGTTTACTGCGATTATCAATGATGCGTTTAAAGGCATCCAATACATCTCTATCCATTGGGATAATTCTCTCTCCTGCATTAGTTTTTGTTGATACAACCACATCCTCCATATTACGCGTCCGCTGAAGCTGACGACTTATGTTGATCTCTTTATTAGTAAAATCAATATCTGCAATAGTCAATCCACAAAATTCCGAGATACGCATACCCG
>CAMOXX010000097.1 GCA_946629475.1 uncultured Blautia sp.
GAGCGCAATAATGAAAAGTACCCGGCAGCCCGTAAGGGCTGCCGGTTCTTTCAGCAGGCTGGAAAGCTCCTCCATTGTATGAAGAACTGTCAGATCAGCGGAGGAACCGCAGAAGACAGCTCTGCAGACATGTTCCCATATGGCGTTCAGTCTGGCAGATTCAATCACAGGATCTTCGGGCCAGATGGCAAAGCATTTCATATTCGTATCCTTCTTCAGAATGTCCGCCGGCAGGATTTCCCGAATCCCGGTCAGAACACTCCCTGCTGCATCATGGCATCCGCGACACGCTCGAAACCTGCGATGTTGGCACCGGCCACCAGGTTATAACCCAGGTCGTTTCTCATGGCGGCGTCCACAGAATTCTTGTAGATCGTGTTCATGATGTTATGCAGCTGATTGTCGACTTCCTCCGCTGTCCAGACCAGGCGCTCACTGTTCTGGCTCATTTCCAGAGCGGATGTGGCGACGCCGCCGGCGTTGACTGCCTTGGAAGGAGCCACGATCATATCCGGCTGCTCCATCAGAAAACGCAGAGCTTCATTGGTTGTAGGCATGTTGGCGACTTCGATGTAATAGCGCACATTGTTGGCTGCGATCTTCTTCGCTTCTTCCAGATGTACATCGTTCTGCATCGCGGAAGGCATGCAGATGTCGACTTTGACGCCCCAGGGCTTCTCGCCTTCATGGAATTCGACGCCGAATTTGTCGGCATAATCCTTTACCTTGTTGCGGCCGGAGGCGCGCATTGCGACCAGGAAGTCGATCTTTTCAGGAGTGCAGACACCGGCGGGATCGTAGACATAACCGTCGGGACCGGAAAGCGTGACGACCTTTGCCCCAAGCTCTACAGCCTTCCTGCAGATTCCCCAGGTAACATTGCCAAAACCGGCACAGGCGATCGTCTTGCCTTTGATATCCTGTCCGTCATCCTTCAGAACGTTCTCAAGATAGTAAACAGCGCCGTACCCGGTTGCTTCCGGACGGATCAGGGAACCGCCGTAGGAGAAGCCCTTGCCTGTCAGAACGCCGTTTTCGAATTTTCCCTTCAGCCTGCGGTATTCTCCGAACAGGTATCCGATTTCCCTTCCGCCTACGCCCATGTCGCCCGCGGGAACGTCGGTATCCGGCCCGATATAGCGGTACAATGCCTGCATGAAGCTCTGGCAGAAGCGCATGATTTCGCTGTCACTCCTGCCGGTGGGATCAAAGTCGGAACCGCCCTTGCCCCCTCCGATGGGAAGTCCGGTCAGGCTGTTCTTGAAGGTCTGTTCAAAGCCCAGGAATTTCATGATGCTGGGATTCACGTTCTTCTGGAAACGGATACCGCCCTTGTAGGGTCCGATGGCACCGTTGAACTGGCAGCGGTATCCGGTGTTTGTGTGCCAGTTTCCGTTGTCATCTTCCCATACGACACGGAATGTGAACATACGCTCCGGCTCTACCATCCGCCCGAGCAGGTCGACTTTTTCGTACTCCGGATGACGCTCCACAACGGGTTCCAGAGAGGAGAGGACTTCCTCTACTGTCTGGCAGAATTCAGGCTGATGGGCGTATTTCTGTTTGACTCCGTTTATAACACTGCTGATATAGGTATTCATGATAATCTGTCTCCGTTCTGCCGTTCTGTGCCGGCTGTATATCATAGCTGTGAAAGACTGTTCCTGATTTCAGGTTTTTAATAAACCGCTCAGACATAAACTGTCTTCTTAAATCCGCCTTACTGTGGTTTGCTTCATACTTCGTTCAGGCCTTCAGCTTCGCGAAAGCTTTCTTCATGCGGGCCATGGCTTCCACGATCCGTTCATAGCTGCATGCGTAGGAAAGACGGATGTATCCTTCACCCTCCGTTCCGAAAGCTGTGCCGGGAACAGTTGCCACTTTGGCTTCGTCAAGCAGATAATCGGCGACCTCAGCCGACGTTTTTCCAAGGGATTTGATATTGACGAAGATATAGAATGCGCCTTCCGGCATCCTGCAGCTGATGCCGTCCATCTCGTTCAGAGCCTTTACGGCATAGTTCCTTCGGCGCTCATATTCCTTCACCATGGCCTGGACATCCGGTTCAGCTTCTTTCAGCGCAACAATGCCGGCATCCTGTACGAAGCTGGATGCGCAGGTGTTGATGTACTGATGAACGCGGACCAGCCCTTTGATAAACTCAACAGGAGCTGCAGCGTAGCCGAGCCGCCAGCCGGTCATCGAATAGCATTTGGAGAAACCGTTCAGGGTGATGGTGCGTTCCTTCATGCCCGGAAGAGAGGCGATGCTCACATGCTTTGTGCCCCCGTAGACCAGTTTTTCATAAATCTCATCGGAGACAACGATCAGATCATGTCTTTTTGCAAAGTCGGCAAGCTTCTGAAGGGTTTCAAGACTCTGTACGGTACCGGTTGGATTGCCGGGGGTGTTGATGACCAGCATCCGGGTCTTCTCCGTGGTCTTCGCTTCAAGCTCATCCATATCGATCTGGTAATTCCTGTCTTCCTTCAGCGAGTAGGTGACCGGTACCGCGCCGAAAAATTCGGGTACGTGAATGTAATTAAGCCATACAGGATTGGGAACCAGGACTTCTTCACCCGGGTTGACAAATGCGGCGATCGAAGCATATGTGCCTTCGCCGACGCCGATGGTTACCAGGATCTCTTCGGGAGCGTAGGCGACATTGTTCTCTTTTGTGAGCTTCTCGGCGATCGCGGCCCGAAGCTCCGGAGTGCCATAATTGGAGGTATAGAAAACATGCCCTTTTTCCAGACTGTCATAAGCGGCTTTTTTGATCACTTCAGGCGTATCAAAATCCGGACGGCCGATTTCCATATGAATAACATCCTGACCTTCTTTCTGCATTCTGGTGGCCCTTTCCATCATCACGCGGATGCCGGAGAAGGGTAATGCTTCCATCCTTTTTGAAGTATCGAACATATACAGAGTACCTCCTGTCTGAGTCCCTTGTCTGACTGCCTTTCAGGCAGCTGTGTTTTCTTTCTGTGTTCATTGTAGGTGAGCAAAAATAAAAAGTAAAACGAATAATATCTATATAAAAAATACATAAAATCTATATTTAGAGCGTCACTGTACAAAGTCGCCGGCTGTTATAAAATGGTGGATTGATCCATTCCTCCGAAGAATTCACGCAGGGGCATACGTCAGCATCAGATGCAGGATTTCTGCTGTTTCAGGATGAAAAAAGATAGGATAATAATATAGAGAAAACGAATTTATAATATTGAATACATTCATTTTCAATATATATAGAACTGTGGTAGATTAATTCCGGACATGAAAATTTGATGCAGCCGGAGAGACCGGACGAGATCTCCCCTGCCGTATAAGGGAAATGCTGTTGAATTGCTGTTTCAGTCTGTAAAGGAACCGGATCCGCGTTTTCCGATTACAAAAACAAGGAGGAAGAAAAATGTTTGATATTATTAAGCATTATGAGAAAGTATCCCCGGAAATGGTAAAAAAGTTTTCTCAGTTTGAAGAGAGCGCTTCCATTCATGAGTCCATGGGCAGAATTAATGCATTTGGCGGAAAGGTGCATCCGGTATGGCCGGGATCCAGAATCTGCGGACCGGCTTTTACAGTTGAGGCAAGACCCGGAGACAACGTTATTGTACACAAGGCTATTGATATGCTGAAACCCGGCGATGTGCTTGTAATCGCTTATTCCGGAGATACCAGGACCGGCGGCATGTGGGGCGGCATGATGAGCGCCTCCGCACAGGCAAAAGGATGTGTGGGAATGATCACAGACGGTGCCGTACGCGATACAATGCTGATGAAGGAACTGAACTTCCCGGTATTTTCCGCAGCCATAAATGTGGTCGGAACGACCAAAGCTTTCCCGGGAAAGATCAATCATCCGGTCGTGATGTGCGGAGTAACCATCCGTCCCGGCGATCTGATCTTCGCGGACAATGATGATGTCGTGGTTGTTCCGAAGGAAAGGGCAGAAGAGGTCTACGAGATCACCCTGGCAAGAGAGAAGAAAGAAGAAGTTCTTCTGAAGAGGATTCAGAATCATGAGGGAACCACGTATGATCTTAGCGGATTCTGCAAGATCGTTGAGAGCCTGAATCTTTCAGAAGAACCGGACTGAGCCTGCTGTTCCTGCAGCTGAAGCCGCGGGAATCCACATGGTAAGTAACAGACAGGAATATATGAGCAGCTAAGGAGACAAAGTATGACGTCCCGCAGGACGTCGGTAAGTTAGCATCTGCAGCAAAATCCGCTGCAGGGAGGAGGCTGTGAAAGAACGGGTAAGAATTCCGCACTTTCACAGCCTCATTCAGTTTTTTTGTTTGTGCTGCGGAACAGATGGATCAGAGTCCCCGAAAAGACAAATCCTGCCGCCATACAGCTGGCAAACAGAACCGTGTATGCCCCCTCCCGTTCAAACAATTCCATTTCAGAGCGAAGCAGATGCTGCATGCAGCGGTAAAGAGAAGCGCCGGGGATCATCGGAATGGAACTCACGATGAGCAGCCCTGTGGCCGGCGTTCTGAGGAATCGTGCCGCTGCCTCAGAATAAAAGGAACAAAGAACAGTTCCCGCAAAACCGGCCAGGTATTCATTGCCGGAAGCGTGCAGAACAATCAGGTAGCAGAGCCAGCCGGCGGCCCCGCCGAGGCCGGCCGTCAGAACATGTTTTTTCCCGCGGAAATTATAGGCAAGCGCAAATCCGGCGGATCCCGAAAAAGCTGCGATCAGCTGAAGATATTCATTCATATTTTTATCCATTTCAGATAAAGAGCAGCGAAAACGCGGCAAATCCAAGAGCGACCGCCACAGCCATGATCAGTGACTCGGCAAGACAGATCAGACCGGTAACCGTGTCACCGGTCATCAGGTCCCGGATGGAATTCGTAAATTTGACGCCGGGAATAAAGACCATCACGTTGCCGATACTGATCAGTGCCGGATTGCAGCCATTGATCCCCAGGGACAGGGTGTTTGCCAGAAAGCCTCCGGCAAGCGAACAGAGCAGAGCGCTGAAAAGCCTGTTGAATCTTGCGTCTTTCAGCCTGCTTTCCAGACAGAACAGTATGCTGCCGATCAGGCCGGAGATGATGAGATCTGCCAGGTTTCCCCCGAAAAAGACCGTAAAAGACGCCGGCACCAGAGCATAGATGAGCATCCGGGCCGGAAACGGGGCTGTCCCGAGCGCTTCAATCTCTTTCAGCCTGGCAAGAACCTTTTCCGGATCGGTATGTTCCCTGCATATGATCCGGGACAGGTCGTTGACCCGTCCCAGCTTGTCAAAATCATTTCCGATGTGCGTAATGCGGCAGCTCTGCGTAACCGCTTCATTATTTTTTGTATAAGCTGTGCTGATAATGGTGGAAGTGATGCAGAACACATCCGCCCGGATGAAGCCGTAAGAGGAACAGATCCTTTGAATGCTGTCCTCCACACGGCTCACCTCGCCCCCGTATTCCAGAATCGCCTCACCCACTGCCACGGCAGCATACAGAGCCTGTTTTACATCCTGTTCCCTGATCATGTTATTTTTCGGAACCATACTCTGCTCCTGAATCACATCCATCAGTTTTCTTTTTTTTCTGCCGCCATCCTGGCGATGGATCTGGTGATCCGCAGGAATTCATCGATATCCTTTTTTCCGTGGCAATGGAGCGGAGACACGCGAATCGCTCCTTCCTCCATGTCAAGAGTGCGTACGATCCTTTCAGAATACTGACTGCTGCGCAGGCGCTCGAATACCGTAACGCCATGGTGCATGTATTCCTCTGCCAGTTCAGCCAGACCGATGCCGTCTATGCTCATGGCGACGATCAGGTCTTTTTTGGTCAGATCTTCGATGTCGGTATAGACACGGACACCCGGAATATGACGAAGCCCCGGGACTTCTCCGGTACCTTCCAGCATACGGTGCAGAAGAGCGCGTTCCTGAAGATGAATCCGGTTCATGCCTTCAACAAACAATTCTCTTGAACCATAGGTGCTGGGTGAAAAATGGCGGCCTATGCTGCACACATAATCGATCACGGCCATCATGGCCGCGAAATTTCCGGGGGCCGGCGTTCCGAGAGCCCATACGTCGGGTGCTTTAAACAGAAGGCGGGCATGGAACATGTTGGCGACCCGGTGGGAGACATAGGCAAAACCACAGCCTCTGACGCCGAAAAACTTATATGGCGCAAAGTTGCACACGTCCACGTTCCAGTCTTCCACATCGATCACACAGTGAGGCGCGTGCTGTACAGCATCGCTGATCACGTAAATATCGGGATTAATTTCGTGCACACG
This sequence comes from uncultured Blautia sp., assembly GCA_946629475.1. Lineage (GTDB taxonomy): Bacteria > Bacillota > Clostridia > Lachnospirales > Lachnospiraceae > Blautia_A. Next base: position 6,271 of record CAMOXX010000097.1, read on the forward strand.
GCGGGAGATCTCTTTGATATCCATGATGTTGCCGGAAATGTTGGAAGCAGCCATGACGCTGACAAGCACCGTGTTTTCATCCACATGCTTCAGAACCTCGTCAACCTCGATGCCTCCGGTTACGGGGTTGGCAGGGATCTCCCGGAATTCCCTGCCGGTACGGATACAGGCATATTCCACCGCATCATGGGCGGAGGGATGTTCCAGCTGCGTCGTGACGGCATTGCTTCCCCATTTTACGTTGTCAAGGATCGTGGTAACCGCGTGGAACATGGCCTGGGAAGCAGTGAGATCTGTAACCAGAGCACCCTGGGAGGTACCGAAAATGATGTTCATGATCTCTTTGGTTCCTTCTGAGACGAACACGCCCAGATCCTTTCCGCGTCCTCTGGTTCTTTCAGGACAGTCCGGAAATTCCTCGAGCTCCCGTTTGATCTCCACGGCCTGTTTCAGGCGGAGAGAACCTCCTGAATTCTCGAAAAAAAGCCTGTGCCCGTATTCGGGATCAGAATCCGCGTAACTGAACTGGCTCTTCAGGTATTCCTGATATTCATCTGAAAAAAACACACCCTTACGTGTATCCATATACAATCATATCCTCCTGGTTTCGTGGTATTATGATAGCTATTTTATTCGCTGATTTCAAGACTTCACCGCGCGGTTCCTGCCGCGCATATCTCTGAAGGACAGAGTCGGATGAGGAAGGTCAGAGTAATCTGACCTTCCTCTGATGCTTCCGGGCGCCCGTCTGCAGTTTACCTTTCACTCCATGTGACGGAAGGATAGGAAAGCTCCGCAACAGCTTTGTCTTCCGGATAAACCGGATTCAGGGCTCCGCCTGAATACTGGACAATGATGCAGTCTTTATTCTCGTTGTCGCCGGTCTCGCCATATACATATCCTCCAGAAGCCATGGGATCCAGGGCCGGATCGAGGTCAAGTCCCTTTGCGAAAACCTCGCGGACAGCCGCTGCATCCGTGGTTCCGGCCTGATTGATGGCCACGCACAGAAGAACACCGTTCCATACGTCGACAAGAACGTCACCGATCAGGGTATTGCCGGTTTTTTCCTTAAATAATGCAGCGATCTGTTTCGCGGCCTCATTATCCAGAGTGTCAGCCCAGCGTGCTGTAGTAAGGACGGTGTCGGCATCAGCCCCGAGTGTCCTGGCAAAGCCTGAGGACATAAAGCCGCCGCGCTGTCCGAGAAGCATCTTCGGGAAATAGTCCTGCGCTTTGAACTCTTCCATGAAAGCCAGAGCGTCCGCCGCATAGGAACTCATCATAACCACGTCTGCATTCGCATCTTTCAGAAGACGGACCTTGGAAGAGACGTCGCGGTCTGCGGAATCATAGAAAACATTCTCGACTACCGTATAACCGTTTTCCTCAGCAGCAGCCTTCTCTAAAGTGGCGATACCGGTACCGAAGTCGGAGTTTTCGGAGCAGAGCGCGATGGTGGAAATGTCACCGTAAGCTTCTTTAACGGAATTGATGAATTCCATGGAACGCTGTACATAAAAATCATCGCCGCCAAAGCTGCGCAGCCAGTAGTCGTATCCGGCATTCAGAAGACTCATGGAAGTGCCTTCGGAAAGCAGCGGGACGGAATTCTTCTCTGCAGAAACCATGGCGGCCGCGGTAGTAGTGGAAGTAAAATGCCCGAACAGTCCGACAACGCCTTCTTCCTGGATCAGCTGATCCGCTACCATGACAGCGGTTTGCGTATCGATCTGCTCACCGGTCACAAACTCGACTTTTGCTCCTCCCAACCCGGGCAGTCCTTCGTCTGAGGCAAATGGAAGACACAGATCTTCGTGTTTGTTGTTGATGACATCCTCGAAGATGTCTGCCAGGACTTCCCATTCATCACTGGAAAGAGACTGGCCGTTTTTTGCGATCATAAGGCCAAGCTTTACCGTATTAGCGGAAGCGGCGGAGCTTTCTCCTGCTTCCGATTCCGCACCTGCTGCAGTAAAGCCGGCAGCAAGCACAACCGCCAGGGCAAAGGATGTAAACTGCTTGAAATGTTTCATAAATAGAGACCTCCTCATTTCTGCGTTGACTTCGGAAGATAAAAGAACAAAAAGAGACGTGTTGACTTCGATTGAGAAAACAACAATAAACAAACACATAAATGTTGAGAAACAACATCTATTTCCTTAACTATAACAGGTTCCAAATGATAAGACAATAGCTGCGGTTTGTAGCAATATTGATAAATTTGGCGAAACGATTTTGTTCATTATCCCGAAATGTAAAAAACAGACAAAAAGATGTTGATTTCAGACATGAACTACGCTATGATAGAGACACAAAACAGAAATGTGCCACGAGAAAACAACAGATCATGCAACTTCCAACATGGAAAAGCAACAAAACAAACACAACCAACCTGCAAACCAACATAACCAACAACTATCAAGGAGGAAACCACATGAACCTGAAGAAAGCTCTTAGCGCTGCGATGATCGGATCCCTTATGGTGGTCGGCATGACTGCCGTTGCCCATGCGGAAGATGTGATTAAGATCGGATGGCTTGCCCCTCTTACCGGAACCGCTGCTGAAAACGGACAGCAGGTTACCTGGGCTGCGGAAATGATCGTAGATCTGATCAACGAGGAACATGCTGATGTCAACATGCTTCTGGCAGCGGATGCAGGACTTCCCAACCTTGACGGTGCCAAGATCGAGCTGGTCGAGGCCGACACCAAGGGCGATACCACAGTTGCTACTTCCGAGGCCAGAAGACTGATTTCTGAAGAAGGCTGCGTAGCATTGACCGGTCAGCTGACCTCAGGTATGTCCAAGGCCATCTCTGTTATTACCGAACAGTATGAAGTTCCACTTGTAACAGCAGGTTCCGCAGTAACCCTGACAGATGGAAGCGAAGACTATGAATGGCTGTTCAGATACAACCTGACAGACAATACCTACATCGATGACTCCTTCAAACTGATGGGCGAAGCCAACGAGGCCGGCACCGAAATCAAGACCGTTGCCTTCCTTTCCGAAGACTCCGAGTTCGGTGCCAATATCGTTACTGTAGAAGAAGCACTGGCGGATGAATATGGATATGAAGTCGTTGAGAACATGACTTATGCGGCTAACTCCACCTCCCTTTCTTCTGAGGTCATCAAGCTGAAAGAAGCAAATCCCGACTGTCTGATGGTTGCCGGCTATGCGACCGACGTCATCCTTCTGATCAACACCATGAGCGATCAGGACTGGTTCCCCAAGATGCTCATCG
>CAMOXX010000098.1 GCA_946629475.1 uncultured Blautia sp.
ATTCCTTGGGGGCCGATGGTATCTCATTCAGGCTCATCAGGCCGCTTATCCCTTACTTCCAATTCCTGTCTGTATAATCTGTAGTTTTGGGGACTGACAGTGAATCTTTTCTTGAATGCTTTCGAAAAAACCAGTGCGTCGCGGTACCCTGCATTCTGGGCGACCTCTTTGACCGGCTGGTCAGTATTCGTTAACAGATAGGCGGCCTTGCGCATTCTGAAGTCTATGAGAAACTCCTGGGCCGACATGTTGTATTCCTTTTTAAACAAGTGATTCAGATAGGCGCGGGAAATACCGATCATGGAAGCAATATCGGTAATCGTGATGTCACGCTTATAGTTCGTACTGATGAAATCCACTGCCTGCGAGACATAATCATTGGACTGCCCCTTTTTGTAAGCCGAACCGGGCAGGTCCGCTATTTTACCGGCATTTGCACAGAGGAGGGACAAAATCCTGAATAATGCCGATTCCCTGAAGAGAATGTCTTCATAACTGAGTGTGATATGCTCCAGCATTTCATTCCAGATCCCGAGATAGTCGTCCGGCGAAGGAGAGGGGAGAACGAGTCTGTTCCTGGTAAAACCGCACTCGCTCAGGATCGATTCGACGCGATTTCCTTTGAAACCGATCCAGACGTAACTCCAGGGCGCTCTGCTGTCCGCACAGTAGACAACAGGCTTGCCGGGAAGGATCAGGAACATTTGTCCGGCTGACAGTGTCCAGGTATTGTTGTTAGCCGTATAGAAGCCCTGTCCGGAAATGATAAGGTGAATGATGTATTCGTCGCGCGTCCCGGCGAACACATGGTAGGGCCTGCATTTCTCTGTCCCGTAATGGATCAGCGAGAGCTCGGAGGAGGTTTCCTGCAGATCTTCAAGGCATCTGAAGTTGTTCTCATCTGTGAATTTACTTGTACGCATTGCCATTCCTGACGATAGAAACAATTGACGGAAACTGCTTAATAAACATTCTAACAAGAACGGCAGATGTTGATAACTATAGTTAATATATTGACATATTTTGATCGATTTTGACATATATAAAACGACATACGCTTGCTTGCAGAGACCATTTTCCGCAATGTGGTGATTATTTACAATAAACACAGTTAATAAATGTTCCACACCAATCATTTTAATGATAAAACGGAGGAAAATGTCATGAAAAAAAGAATTTTAGCAGGCGTGATGGCTGCTGTTATGGTAGCAACCATGGTGGCATGCGGATCGTCCGGCGGCGGAAGCGCTGAGAGCGCGGGCGGCGGAAACGACGGAAGCGGTGGAAAGACAATCACCGTGGCGATCTGGGATCCGAACCAGCTGGAAGGACTGCAGAAGATTGCAGACGAGTGGGGGGCAGCTAATGGCTGCACAGTAGAATTTACGGTTCCCGGCTGGGACGGTTACTGGACAATGCTGGAAGCAGGAGTTTCCGGCGGCGAAATGCCGGATGTCTTCTGGATGCATTCCAATAACGCTGCCAAGTATATGGGATCAGGCGTTCTCCTTAATATGGACAGCTACATCGAAAAGGATGAGACCATTGATCTGAACAATTACTTTGAGGGAATCACTGAACTGTATACCTATGATGGCGCGCATTACGCAATCCCCAAGGACCATGATACGATCGCTGTCATTTACAACAAGGCTATCTTCGACAAATACGGTGTGGAGCATCCTACAGCTGACTGGACATGGGAGAAGTTTGCGGAGATCGCGCAGCAGATCTCGGACAAAGGCGCAGCTGACGGCGTATATGGCACATACTGCAACACAGGAAGCAATCAGGATACATGGTATAACATCATCTATTCTTACGGCGGAGAAGTTATTTCAGAAGACAAGAAGGCTTCCGGCTATGATAATCCTGCAACGATCGAGGCTATGAAATTCGTTGCGGAGAAGATCCTTCCCGCATGCCCTTCCCCGGATTCCATGGCATCCACCGGCGGCGACACCATGTTCCTTTCCGGTCTTGTCGGAATGATCTGCCAGGGTTCCTGGACAGTCAACAACTTCTATACAGCGGACAACGCTTCTGATTTCGAGTGGGTCATGATGCCCTATGCGGATGTAAACGGAAACGGACAGGCCGACGCGGATGAGCGCTGCTCCATCTATAACGGACTTGGCTGGTCCATCTATTCCCAGACTGAGCATCCCGATGAGGCATGGTCACTTGTATCTTATCTGAGCAGCAAGGAGTCACAGATTAAGCAGTCTGAACTTGGAGTCACAATGGCAGGTTATATCGGCTGCTCCGAGCCCTTCGCAAAGGCATTTGGCGATATGGATGTATCCGCTTTCGTAGATATTGAAGAGCAGGGCAGACTTGTATTCCGTCCTTATTCCAAGAGCACATCGATCTGGGAAGATGATGCGTCTCAGGCACTGGTGCCGGTTTGGTCCAACCCTTCTTTGATGGAAGAAACCTTGAAGGAAATCGCTGCACAAATGAATAAAACACTGGCAGAAGAGTAATCCTCGCTGCTTTCTATAACGAATAATCAAAAGAGCAGATTGATATTTATTCGTCTGCTCTTTATTAAAGAAAGGAGAAAGCATCTTGAAGAAAAGAATGTCTGTCAGAGCCCGGACGGAGGCAATCTGGGGGCTCGCATTTATTGCTCCGACGATCATCGGACTGCTGATCCTGAATTATTACCCCATATTTGAAACTGTATGGCAGTCGCTGTGCAAGACGGGAGATTTCGGTATCGGCAATACATTTATCGGACTTGAGAATTTCAGGACCTTGTTTCATGATAAGGAAGTTTTCAGGACACTGTTCAATTCTTTCAGATATGCTGTTCTAAGTCTCCCGTTGACAGTAGCGATCTCTCTCGTACTTGCGGTTCTGCTGAACCGGAAAATGAAGATGAGAGGCGTTTACAGGACTATTTTCTTCCTGCCTATGGTATGCGCGCCGGCTGCGGTCGCAATGGTATGGAAATGGATGTTCAATCAGGACTACGGTCTTTTAAACCATATGCTCGGCAGAAAAGTGAACTGGGTCACTGATCCCGCCATCGCAATGATTGCGATCGTGATCGTTGGTGTCTGGAGTTCCATCGGCAACAACATGATTCTGCTGATCGGCGGTCTCCAGGATATTCCGAAGGACTATTACGAAGCGGCTTCCGTAGATGGTTCCACCGGTGTACATTCCTTCTTCCACATAACAATCCCGCTTCTGAGCCCCATGCTGTTTTTCATCATTCAGACAGGCATCATGGGAGCCCTGCAGCTCTTCGATCTTCCGTTTATGATCATGGACCAGAGCAGCCGGGCATGGCCGTCTGTCAAGACGATCACGTATCTCTTCTACGAATATGCGTTTGAAAAGTCCAACAGGGGATATGGCGCGGCAATCATTATGTTCCTGATCGCCATCATCAGTCTTTTGACGTTTTTACTGCAAAAATCTGAGAAGAAGTGGGTTCACTACGATTGAACGGAAAGGAGAATAAGATGAGCTGGCGTACCAAAAAAAACTGGACATCCATAATGATTCACACATTTCTGGTCGTTGGATCTGCTGCAATGCTGCTCCCTTTCGCATGGATGGTGCTGACGGCATTTAAGACCAGAAGCGAATCGATTTCGGTCAATCCGTTCTATATCTTTCCTGCTCACGGATGGCATTTTGAGAACTTTGTGCAAGTATGGAACTCCTATAACTTCCTTGTGCTGTATAAGAACACGCTGATTATGATCGCACTGCGCGTGCTGTGTGCCTGCCTTACGGCAACGCTGGCCGGATACTCATTTGGAAGACTGAAGTTCCCTTTTAAGAACTTTTTCTTTGCACTGATCCTTGTACAGATGATGGTTCCGGGACAGATCTTTATTATCCCGCAGTACCTGATCGTATCCCGCCTGCATATGATGAACACTCAGTTTGCTCTGGTGCTTCCGGGCGCAGTCACAGCCTTCGGAACGTATCTGTGCAAACAGGGATACCAAAGTCTTCCGTCTTCACTGGAGGAAGCGGCGGAACTCGATGGCGCGAATATCGGGCAGCGTTTCCTCTACGTTATGCTTCCGCTCACAAGATCTTCCCTGGTTTCACTGGGAATCTTTACAGCGCTGTTTGCTTATAAAGACCTGATGTGGCCTATGATCGTCGCTCCTAAGACAAACTGCACCACACTGACAGCAGCGCTTTCCAGGCTTCAGGGGCAGTTCACGAGTAATTATCCCCAGCTGATGGCCGGCGCCGTCATGGCGGTCGTCCCCATGCTGATCCTTTATCTCATATTCCAGAAACAGTTTGTCGAAGGCATTGCGACCTCCGGAGGAAAACTATAAAGAAAAATATAAAGGAGAATTTATGAAAATCGGCGGATTCCTTTCGAATGACAGTATGTTTGGAAAAGTGATGACCAAGTTTGGGACGATGATCGTCCTCAACATTCTGTTCGTCATCAGTTGTCTTCCTTTTATAACAATCGGACCTGCTCTTTCGGCTCTTTATTATTCGATCATTGAGATGCTGCGGAAAGAGGAGGAAGATATGGTCCTCGGTACCGGAGGAGAGATTAATCCTGTTACAGTCTACTTTAAAGGATTCCGCCGGGACTTTTCCAAGTGTATGCTATATTGGATCCTGTTTGTCGGGATCATGATAATGGGAACAATCAACATACAAATATCCGGAAGCTGGAAAGGCATAATGGGGAATCTTACTTATGTGATCATAAGCGTTATGCTCATCGTTTATGTGATCTTCATCTTTGGTTTCCCGCTGCATTCCCAATACAAAGGCAGCTTTAAAAGAATTGTCAGTATGGCTCTTCAGACGGCTTTTATTTCACCCGGCAGATCGCTGGCGGTATTGCTCCTTTATTCGGTGCCGCTGGTGCTGATCAGGTACGATGAAGTAAACAAACCACTGTACGCTTTTATATTCTGCTTTTTCGGATGCAGTCTTATTGCCGAAATGGCAGTAAAACTGATCAGGCCTGCGATGACGAGTGTCTTAGCCGCCGGCAGGGCAGAAAGAACTGTGGAGAAAACGGAAGGGACGTGAGAAAACAATGATCAGTAATAAAACATGGAAGATCAGCATACGGTGCCAGAATGGAACTCAGATAGAAACTGAAGTCCCTGTGAATGCAGGAAAACAGGAAAAGAACGGAACAGCTGTAAGCGTGACAGACTTCAATGAAGACGATATCCGTATCGGAAAGATCGATCTGGAGATCCTGCCTGTGACGCTCGCAGACATTCCTTATACTGAAAAGGATAAGCCTGTACAAGTGAGAATCCCGGTGGAAGAACTGCCCGAGAAGATCACTGCTTTCTACATGTTCAATCCCTGGTGGACCAGGCCTGCTTTTTGTAAAGACCTGAGCGGTATCCCGGAGCGCACACAGATCGCACTGTTTAAGATGAAGGATCGCTGCGTCTGCCTGCTTCCAATGGTGGGGGATTCCTATAAGGCTGTCATGACCGCAGGATCAGCTGACGAGATCGTATTCGAAATGACAGCCGGGATCGGGGGGATCCGCAGGATCAGCGAGCCCCTGTTCATCATGAGTGAAGGACAGACATCCTATGAAGCTGTGCATAAAATATTCGCGTATCTGAAGCTGCATACCGGACTGAGGCTCAGGGAAGAACGCACGGTTCCTGAGGTATTCCGATATCTGGGATGGTGCAGCTGGGATGCGTTTTATACAGAAGTATCGGACGAAAAGATCAGGCAGAAAGCGCAGGAGATGACAGAGCGCAATGTACCGGTAAGGTGGTTCCTCATCGATGACGGCTGGTTCGGAGCTCGTGAAAAGATGCTGGCAGATTTAAGGCCTGATCACGAAAAATTCCCGGAAGGATTTAAGCGGATGACGGATGAGATCCGGGCGAACAGCAGTATTAAGTGGTTCGGCGTCTGGCATGCACTGGGAGGATACTGGGACGGCATAGCGCCCGGGAGTCCCGCAGAGCAGCAGGAGCAGAAATATCTTTATCAAAACAGAGCAGGCAGCATTGTCCCTGATCCGGGGAAAGGCGCCGGATTCTATAAGGACTGGCACAAGCTTCTTCGGAGTGAGGGAATCGACTTCGTCAAGGTTGACGGCCAAAGCGCTGTTCCTTTCTACTATCAGAACGGCTTTCCGCTTGCAAAGGCAGCCCGCGAGATCGCATTTTCTCTTGAGAGCGGCGCCTGCATTATGAACGGCGCTATGATCAACTGTATGGGAATGGGAATGGAGACGGTCCTGGCAAGGCCTGCCTCTGCTGTTTCCCGAAACAGCGACGATTTTTTGCCTGCTAAGGAGGAGAGCTTTGCCGAACACCTTATCCAGAACGCTTATAACTCGGTCTATCACAATGAGATCTACTGCTGTGACTGGGATATGTTCTGGACAAACCACAAACACGCGGGAAAGCACAGCCTTCTTCGGGCGATCAGCGGCGGTCCTGTCTATGTGAGTGACAGAGTAGGTGAAACAGATCCGGAGGTCTTACGGCCGCTGACTTATGCGGATGGAAGAATCCTCATGCTTGAGCGCTCGGCGAAGCCAACAGAAGACTGTATTTTTACAGACTCCACACAAAATGGCGTTTTAAAACTCCATAATATCGGAAAATGGGGGCAGGAAAACATAGCCGGAGGCGTCGCTGTTTATAACCTGACAGACCGCGTTCAGACCTTTGTGACTTCCCCTTCAGATGTTCCGGAACTTGATAAGGATCAGGAGTACTGGATCTACGATTTCCTTGAAAAGGCAGTCGTAATGCCGGAGAGCGCCAAAACTGCCGGCGGCGGACTCGGGGTCGGAGACTACAAGTGGTTCGTATTTCTTCCTAAGGGACAGAACGGGAGCTGCCTGGGGCTTTCGGACAAATACTGCGGATTCACGGCGGTGGAAGCAATGTTTACAGAGGGAAACACTGATACGGTAGTACTGAAAGGAACCGGGAATGTGTCATGGATTTCCGGAAAAAGCCCAGTAAAGGTCTTGGCCGGCGGAAGAAAAGTGACAGATCAGATGAGCAGCAATGGCTGTTTACATACACTGCGTCTTCCGGAAAGCGCGGAGAAAGCGGTGATCACCATAACCTGGTCATAGGATTGAACTATAGAGGAATCGGAGATATCAGACATGTGTATTAAATACCATCCGGAAAGGAAAGTATTCGAGCTGGCTACTCTTCACACCTCATATCAGATACAGATATCTGAACTGGGACACCTTATCCATCTGTATTACGGAGCTGCCGTAAATGACTTGATGGACTATCTCTTCGAGCCTTTTGACGCAGGATTTTCGCCAAATCCATATGCACAGAAGCTTTCAAGAGGCGGGTCTTTGGACCTGTACCCGATGGAGTGCAGCGGTATCAATTGCGGAGATTTCCGTGTGAGTTCCCTGGACACAGTGACAGGAGACGGAGTTTGGGGAGCAGACCTGCGATACCTGCGGCATGAGATCAAGCCCGGTAAATACGGAATAAAGGGTATGCCGTCTTCCCGCGGCAATGATGAAAATACTGACAGCCGGGATGTGCAGACACTTCGGATTACACTTGCAGATGCAGTCAGCGGCCTGGAAGTTGAACTTCTCTATGCTGTTTTCGAAGATAAGGATGTTATCACAAGAGCCGCCCGGATTACGAACACATCAAACTTCCCGATCCATCTGCACAAAGCGTATTCCTGCTGCCTTGACCTGCCGGAGGGAGACTGGGACCTGATCCATTTCCACGGGAGACATACGATGGAGAGGCAGACCCAGAGAAATCCTGTAATGACAGGTATCCACAGAGTGTCTTCGAAGCGCGGTGCGTCGAGTCATCAGCAAAATCCTTTTGTGATTCTGTGCGACAGGAACACGACGGAAGATGCCGGCGACTGTTACGGCATGATGCTGGTCTATTCGGGAAATCACTGTACAGATGTGGAGAAGGACCAGTCAGGATGCGTGCGATGCGTTATGGGGATCAGCAGCGAACAGTTTCTGTGGGAACTTATGCCGGGGCAGTCTTTTGACACGCCTGAAGTTCTGATGACGTATTCGAAGGATGGAATCGGAAGACTCTCGAGGCAGTATCACCGTTTCATCCGGGAAAACATCTGCAAGAGCAAATATATGCATCAGCGCAGGCCGGTGTTGATCAACAACTGGGAGGCGACCTATTTTGACTTCGACGCAGACAAAATATTGAAGATCGCATCTCAGGCAGCGGAACTCGGAGTGGAGATGATCGTTCTGGACGACGGGTGGTTCGGCAGCAGATTTGATGACAACAGCGGGTTGGGAGACTGGTATGTCAACGAGACGAAGCTCCCCGGCGGGCTGACTCCGCTCATTGACAGAATCAATGAAATGGGTATGAAATTCGGGATCTGGGTGGAGCCGGAAATGGTGAACGAGGATTCGGATCTCTTCCGCGCTCATCCGGACTGGGCCTTTACGATTCCGGGAAGGGAGCCGTCCATGAGCCGTAACCAACTTGTTCTGGACCTCTCCAGAAAGGACGTTGTCGACTGGCTTTACAAGACGCTCTCAGAACTGCTGACGAGGTATAATATCGAGTACGTCAAATGGGATATGAACCGCCATCTCACGGACGTATACAGCAGAAAGCTGCCCGCAGAGCGGCAGGGAGAGGTATTCCACAGATATGTGCTGGGACTCTACGATCTGTTGGAGAGGCTGACAAATACCTTTCCTGATGTACTGTTCGAGGGCTGTTCCGGCGGCGGAGGACGTTTTGACGCCGCCATGCTTCACTATTCGCCCCAGATCTGGTGCAGCGATGATACCGATGCTATCGAGCGCTTATATATTCAGGAGGGCACATCCTACGGCTATCCGGCATCTGCAGTCGGCGCGCACGTATCTGCCGTTCCCAATCATCAGACATCCAGGGCCACGCCGTTTGGAACACGGGGAGTAGCCGCTATGTACGGAGGATTCGGTTACGAACTTGACCTCAGCAGACTCAGTGCAGCGGAAAAAGAAGAGGTGAGAGGCCAGATCCGGCGATATCACGAATACTATGACCTGATCCATAACGGAGACTACTACCGGCTTACAACGGATTCCAGAAATAGGGACTATACAGCCTGGCAGTTCGTATCCCCGGATTTTAAAGGGACACTTGTCAGCGCTGTGATGACATCGCCCAGGGTCTGTCTCGGTCCGGTCAGGATCAGGCTCAAGGGACTGGATCCGAAGGCTTCTTATGAAATAGTCCGCATGGAGACATTCGGCTGTAAAACAGAAGCGCTCCATTCTGAAAAGAAAGTATTCAGCGGAGAAGCGCTTCTGGAAGGTGGAATTGTGCTGCCGATCATGCACGGGGACTATCCCGGAGTACAGATTTATTTGAATGTTCCGGTATCCTGAATCTGCTGCTTAACACAGGCCCTTCATCATCAGGTGGAGGGCCTTTTTCGTTTGTGGCAAGAACTGGTTCCCGTTTGCTCTTATGTTCTACGGCGCAGGCT
>CAMOXX010000099.1 GCA_946629475.1 uncultured Blautia sp.
CCCGCATGAGGAATGCAAAGCATTCCGAATAAATGAATCCTGAACAGTTTCTCTATAAAAAGGAATGCATCCCTTTACAAATACAAACATCAGAGGAAGAATTCGATGGATACACAGGAACTGGCGCTGGAGGTAATCTCCAGGTTAAAAAAAGAATATCCTGACACGGTATGTACTCTGGATTATGACGAGGCATGGAAACTATTGGTCAGTGTACGGCTGGCCGCGCAGTGCACCGATGCCCGAGTCAATGTTGTCGTTCAGGATCTGTTCGCAAAATATCCCTGCATCGACGCCCTGGCAGAGGCATCCCCGGATGAAATCGAAGCGATCGTGCATCCCTGCGGCCTCGGAAAAAGCAAAGCGAGGGATATCAGTGCGTGCATGAGGATGCTCCGGGACAGATTTGACAGCAGGGTTCCCGAGGATTTTGACGATCTGCTCTCTCTCCCCGGCGTCGGCCGCAAAAGCGCCAACCTGATCGTCGGTGACGTATTCGGAAAACCGGCAATCGTGACCGACACGCACTGTATCCGGCTCTCCAACCGGATCGGGCTGGTGCACGATCTGAAGGATCCGAAAAAGGTGGAGATGGCGCTGCGCAAGATCATTCCGCCCGAGGAGGGCAACAATCTGTGCCACCGGCTCGTTGATCACGGGCGCGCTGTATGCACGGCAAGGACGAAAAATCCGTACTGCGGCATCTGCTGCCTGAATGATATCTGTGAAAAAAACGGAGTGGAGGAAAAGGAAAAATGAAATTTATCTATCCTGCAGTATTTAAAGAGACCGAGGACGGCACCTATGAAGGCTTTTTTCCGGATCTGGCCGGCTGTACCGTAACGGCCGAAACTCTTGAGGAGGCCGTGGAAGAGGCCAATGAAGCAGCCAGGAACTGGATCGAGGCAGAGCTCGCTGATGACGAGCCCGATATGCCGGCAGTCTCGGATATCGACGACCTTGCGCAGGACAAAAAAGTGACCGTGCGCAATATCTGCGTCACGGTCCGCTTTTATGAAGGCTGGGATGAATAGGGAATCTGTCATTTGATTCCCTTCATCGACAGGCTGATTCTGTTCTTTTTTAAATCCACTCCCAGCACCCGCACATCCACAACATCGCCCACGCTCACCGCTTCGAGCGGATGTTTGATGTACTTGTCGCTCATCTGGGAAATATGTACCAGGCCGTCCTGATGTACACCGATATCCACAAAGGCGCCGAAATCGATCACATTGCGGACTGTCCCCTTGAGGATCATACCCTCCTTCAGGTCCTTCATGTCCATCACGTCGGTGCGGAGAATCGGCTTCGGCATCTCATCACGGGGATCTCTCCCCGGTTTCTCCAGTTCTTTTACAATATCCTGAAGTGTGATCTCACCGATCCCAAGCTCCTTTGACAGCTTTTTATAATCATGCACCTTGCGCGAAATGCCGGAAAGTCCGCCTTTTGTGATGTCCTCCTGCCGGTATCCGAGCCTCGACAGCAGCTCTGCTGCCGCCTCATAACTCTCCGGGTGCACGCCTGTGGCATCCAGCGGATTTTTTCCGTCCGGAATGCGGAGGAAACCGGCGCACTGCGTAAACGCCTTCGGCCCCAGCTTTGCTACCTTCAAAAGATCCTTCCGCGTGATAAACCGGCCGTTCTCCTCACGGTAGGCGACGATATTTTTCGCCGTCGTCTTTGTGATCCCCGAGATATAGCCGAGCAGGGAGGCCGATGCCGTATTCAGGTCAACGCCTACTCGGTTCACGCAGGATTCCACTACTCCGTTCAGCGCTTCTCCCAGCTTTTTCTGGTTCATATCATGCTGATACTGGCCGACGCCGATCGATTTCGGGTCGATCTTGACCAGCTCCGAGAGCGGATCCTGCAGTCTCCGCGCGATCGAAGCCGCGCTTCTCTGCCCCACATCAAAATTCGGAAATTCCTCCGTTGCCAGCTTACTTGCGGAGTAGACCGAAGCTCCCGCCTCGTTAGTGATCACATATTCCACCTTTTCGGGGATTTCCTTCAACAGCTCCACGATGATCTGCTCGGACTCCCGCGAAGCAGTCCCGTTGCCGACCGAAATCAGGGAGATATTGTATTTTTTTATCAGCTTTTTCAGAGTGTCCTTTGCCTGCCGGATCTTCGTCTCATTTGTCGGAGCTGTGGGGTAGATCACAGTGGTATCGAGCACTTTTCCCGTTGAATTTACAACGGCAAGCTTGCAGCCGGTGCGGAAGGCAGGATCCCAGCCGAGCACGTTGCGGCCGGAAATCGGGGGCTGCATCAGAAGCTGCTCCAGATTTTTTCCGAACACGGTGATGGCTCCGTCCTCCGCCTTTTCGGTGAGGTCGTTGCGGATTTCCCGCTCGATTGACGGCTCGATCAGCCTGTGATAGCTGTCATCGATCGTCTCCTTCAGGATCGTCTCCGTATTCGGATTGTTCTTCCGTATGATCCGGCGCTCCAGGTACCGTATGATATCCTCCTCCGGCGCTGCGATCTTAACCGTCAGGAATTTTTCCTTCTCCCCGCGGTTCAGGGCCAGAACTCTGTGTCCGGCCATCCGTTTTACAGGCTCCTCGAAATCATAGTACATCTCGTATACGGAGGAAGCTTCCTTATCCTTTGCCTCGGATGTCAGAAAACCCTTGTCAAAGGTAAGCTGACGGATTTTGATCCGATAGTCCGCCTCATCCGAGATCCGCTCCGCGATAATATCCTTCGCCCCCGCCAGGGCATCCTCGGCCGTCAGGACTTCCTTCTCCTCCGATACAAAAGCCGCTGCTTCCTCCAGCACCGGTTTCCGCGTCATCTGAAGCTGAATGATGTCGGCAAGAGGCTCGAGTCCCTTTTCCTTCGCGATCGTCGCCCTGGTCCTTCTCTTCGGGCGGTACGGCCGGTAAAGATCTTCCACCACAACCATTGTCTGCGCCTCTTCGATCTGCTTTTTCAGCTCAGGCGTCAGCTTTCCCTGCTCCTCGATGCTTCCCAGCACCTGTGCCTTTTTCTCTTCCAGGTTTCTGAGGTAGATCAGGCGCTCGGACAGCGTACGCAGCTGCTCGTCGTTCAGAGAGCCCGTCGCTTCCTTGCGGTATCTTGCAATAAACGGAATCGTGTTTCCTTCATCAATCAGCTGTACGGCTGCGTCCACCTGTCCGCGGCGTACGTTCAGTTCATCGGTGATAATCTGTAAAATATCCATGTAAAAACTCCAATTCAGGGGATTTCATCCCCATCAGTCACTGCCGGAGGATGATACAGAATGTATTCCCCCCGGACATCACGATAGAAGGCTGCATTTGACAGTTCCATGTAGGGCAGCACATACAGGAGGGGAATATACATCGCCAGCACGGAGATGATTCCCCATGGAAGAAAGCTCAGCTGCAGATACAGGAACCTGCCGTAATTTCCCTTCATCAGGGAAATGCTTTTTTTCAGGGCATCCAAACTGCCGATCTCCGGCTCATCCGCAAGGATATAGTAAGTAAGCCTGAATGGAATTGTGACCAGGACGCCCAGGCACAGGCATGCAAAGCTGATCCCTGTCAGCGTCATATAAAAGCTGATCAGCTCCTCCTGCGTTGTGGGAAGCGGCGCTGCGTAACTGTAGATCGTCACAGGCAGGCTTGTCACCCACGCAATCAGGGCCAGGATGGCCGATGCAAGGATGACCCTGTCGGGATCGTTCCGGAAAAACCACAGAAGCTGCCCGAAATTCGACTCCTCTCCCCGCATCAGGTTCAGGAACATATAGTACATTCCGGCTTCAAAGATGCAGGTCAGTACACTCATCCCGAAGGAAAAAACCTCTCCAAGCACAATGCTGAAGCCTCCCGTGCCCGGAAACAGGGAACTGGTGATAAATGTTGAGGCAAACTGGATGAACACAACCGTGATGGAAGCGCCGGCAGCCATCCCCGGTTTCAGCTGGAACGCTTCCCTTGCATAGCGCTTCAGCTGCTTATTTGTTTTTTTCATTTGGGAAAAACACTCCTCCCGCCGGGCTTCAGTCCGAAAGGTCAAAGGCGTCATGCACCGCGTTCATCGCGCGTACGCCGTCCTTCTCATTGATGATGACCGTTACCCGGATCTCTGATGTTGCTATCATATTGATATTAACGTTCTCGTTGTACAGGCTCTCAAACATCCTCGCCGCAACGCCCGGATTGCTCATCATTCCTGCGCCGACAATCGACAGCTTGGCAATGTTGCGCTCGGAGTGAAGCTCCTTGTAGCCAAGGCGCGCACGGCTGTCCTCCAGCGCGGCGACCGCTTCATCCAGATCGGCCTGGTTGACTGTAAACGAAATATCCTTGGTGCCGGAACGTCCGATGGACTGCAGAATCATATCCACATTGATATTCTTCCGGGCCAGGATATCAAAAAGGCGGAACGCCATGCCGGGCACATCCTTGAGGCCGATTACGGCAATCCTGACAGCGTCCGTATCCAGCGCGACTCCGCTGATCAGCATTCTTTCCACACTAACTTCCTCCTTTACCACCGTGCCCTCACTGTTGTTCAGGCTGGAGCGGACGATCAGCGGAACCCCGTACTTTTTCGCCATCTCCACCGAACGGTTGTGGAGAACACCGGCGCCCAGGGTCGCAAGGTCCAGCATCTCATCGTAGGTAATCTCCTTGAGCTTGCGGGCCCCCGGTACTTTTCGGGGATCCGCCGTGTAAACACCGTCGACATCCGTGTAGATCTCGCATGCATCGGCGTGCAGCGCAGCCGCGAGCGCGACCGCTGTTGTGTCGGAGCCGCCGCGACCGAGCGTCGTATAGTCATCATACTTGTTGACGCCCTGGAATCCCGTGACAATCACGATCCGCCGGTTTTCCAGCTCCCGCCTGATGCGCTCGGTGTCGATCCTTTTCAGTCTTGCATTTCCATGTACGGATGTTGTATGCATGCTTACCTGAAACGCGTTCAGCGAGACAGCCGGCACCTTCAGCTTGTTCATTGCCATTCCCATCAGCGCGACCGACATCTGCTCCCCGATCGAGAGGAGCATGTCCATCTCCCTCTTCGGCGGCTTGTCGTTGATGTTCCTGGCCATAGTGATCAGCTCATCCGTATATTTTCCCATGGCGGAGAGGACGACCACCACATCATTGCCGCGGTTGTAGTCCTCAATGCATCGTTTTGCCACATGAAAGATTCTCTCTTTGTTGGCAACAGATGTTCCGCCGAACTTTTTTACAATCAGCATATTTTTGTATCCTCAGTCGGTTCCCAGCAGATAAGCCGTAAGATCCCAGCCGTGAGCAACCTTAATCCCGCCTGCTTCCGCCTCTTTCTCGTTGTAGTGCCAGGTGTGCTCCTGGGGAGCAGTGCTGTCGTACAGGAGGTACGGAACCGGTTCCGGCACATGTGTCCTGCATTTGACCGGTGTAGGATGGTCCGGCAGAATCAGCATCCGGTAATCACACCCGGCTGCATCGAGCCCTTCCTTCACAATCCGGATCAGCCTCTGGTCAAGATACTCGATCGAGCGGATCTTCTTCTCATAGCTTCCCTGGTGGCCCATCTCATCCGGGGCCTCCACATGTACATAGACAAAATCAAACCCTTTGTTTACCAGGGCATCGACCGCGGCTTCCGCCTTCCCCTCGTAGTTGGTGTTGAGTCCGCCGGTCGCCCCCGGAACCATGATTCGCTCCATCCCGGTTCCCACGGCAATCCCTTTCAGAAGGTCGACGGCCGAGATCATGGCTCCTTTTTTGTGATAAATCTTTTCAAAAGACTCCAGCGCCGGCTTCGTCCCGGCTCCCCAGAACCAGAAGCTGTTGGCCGGGTGCAGTCCCTTCTTTTTCCGCTCAATATTGATCGGATGGTCCTTCAGGAGTTCGTAGCTCTGCTCCTGCATGGACCGGAGCACCGGATCGGACGGCAGATAAGCGCCGATCTTCTGCGTCAGCACATCGTGCGGCGGCGTAAGGTCGAGCACCTTTCCCTGATCCCAGATCACACAGTGGCGGTAGCTCGTCCCGGTGTAAAAACGGTAGTTCTCATTATTGATCCGCGAGGCCGCATAATGCAGCAGCACATCCGCATCCTCCGTGCTGATCTCATCAGAGCTGTGGTCGAGGATAGTCTGCTCATCATACGGGGCATCTTCCTCTGTCAGCGTAACGAGGTTGCAGCGGAAAACCACATCGGTGTCCTTCATCTCGGCGCCGATGCTGAGAGCCTCCAGCGGTGATCTGCCGCTGTAATATTTGCGGGGATTATATCCAAGAACGCTTAAATTTGCCGTATCGCTGCCGGGAGCCATCCCCTCGGGAATGGTATCCACCATCCCGATCTCTCCCATCTTTGCCAGCGTGTCCATCATCGGTGTTTTTGCATAGGAAAGCGGCGTCTCTCCGCCAAGCTCGTCAATCGGCCAGTCGGCCATACCGTCCCCAAGTATCACAACATATTTCATCGCTTCGTCTATGCACTCCTTTCGTATGCTATTATGCCCTCTGATAAACGCGTATCACGCTCACCGCGTCTTCTCCCAGCTTTGAGATGGCAGCATCAAAATCGCGCTGCCTCATCAGCGGTGTAATGAACGCCGTCTCGTCCGGACATTCCGGAATCCGGATCACGGAACCGCCCGGGAACAGTCCTTCGGCCATTTCCTGCGCCGCCGCTTTTGTACGGACAAAGAACTTCCAGCAGGCTTCCCCCGGATCTACCATGTGAGCCGCCTCATCGGTCCAGTTGGTGCGGATCGTCTTTGAAAGATGAAGCGCCGCATCCACAATATCGGCCGAAACAGCGCTGGCCGTCGGAAGCATCCCGGCGCCGCTGCCGTAGAACATAGCGTCGCCGAGCATGTTGCCATGCACATATATCCCGTTGAATACATCGTTTACATTGTAGAGAGACTCACTTTTGTCCACCAGGAAAGGAGCCACGATGGCGGTTGTCCCTTCCGCCGTGTCCCGGGACAGCCCTAAAAGCTTGATCCTCGCACCGGCTGCCTCCGCATACTTCATATCTTCGATCGTAATCTTCGTGATTCCCTCGGTCGGCACATCACGGTAGTCAATATACTTGCCATAGGCCAGGGTCGAAAGGATCGCGATCTTGCGGCAGGCGTCATGGCCCTCCACATCGGCAGTCGGATCCGCCTCCGCATAGCCCATCGCCTGCGCTTCCTTCAGTGCCTCATCAAAGCTGCTGCCGTCCTCGCCCATTCTGTACAGCATATAGTTGGTCGTACCGTTCAGGATTCCGGCCACTTCGTCGATCACATCCGCAGTGAAAGAATCGTTGATGGCGCGGATAATCGGAATGCCTCCGCCGCAGCTGGCCTCAAACAGATAGCTGACGCCCTTTTCCTTTGCGATCTTCATCAGTTCGCGCCCGTGCTCCGCAACCAGCGCCTTGTTGGAGGTGCAGACGCTTTTTCCCGCCTCCAGCGCTTTTTTGGTAAACGTGTAGGCCGCGCCGGTACCGCCCATCACCTCCGCGACGATGGAAACCTCCGGATCGTCAAGGATTATCTGAAAATCATGGACAAGGACTTCTGTTACCGGATCTCCCGGGAAGTCTCTCAGGTCCAGGACATATTTCACATGAATTCTTTCGCCCAGGCGCGACTCAACCACCTCGTGGTTGGTGCTGAATACCCTGTATACTCCGCTGCCTACCGTGCCATATCCTAAAATTGCGATATTGATCATATTTGTCCCCTCACTCTAAAGCCTGTATGTGCTGACCGGTTATATCTATTTTTCTCTTCCCAGGATGTTCAGAGAATGGACACCGCTCTGCTTCTCAATTTCCTCCATCATCGCCTCGGAATCACCGCATGCCGGAGGAATTTCCACACTGATGGTCAGTGTGGCGATCCCGCTGATCGGTATGCTCTGGTGAATCGTAAGAATGTTGCCGTGGAAGCGGGCGACACTCTGCAGTACGCCGGACAGCAGTCCGGGCTCATCGTCCATCTGAATCAAAAAGGTGACGGTTTTGCCCCGGGTTTCCTCATGAAAGGGAAAAATATCATCCTTATACTTATAAAAAGAGCTGCGGCTGATCCCGGTATGGTCCGCTGCTTCCTGCACAGTCGCAGCTTTCCCGGAATCAAGGAGTTTCTTCGCCTCTACGACTTTCAGAAGAACCTCCGGAACCGCACGCTCTTTTAATACATAATATTTTTTATTTTCTCCCCGAACCGGCATGATAATCGCCCCCTGTGTCCGTACATTACAGACAAATGTTTTTATACGAGGGATATATTATCATATTATGCGGGAATCCGCAAGAGGAGATTCCAAATGCTGCAGTGACTGTTCAGCGCTCATCCACGCGGAACGCTCCGCTGCAGATCACGGCGGTCAGTTCTCCGCCCGCTTTGCCAGGGCGATCCACTTCAGGTAGGCGTTGATGAACAGGTCAATTCCTCCGTCCATCACTGCATCCACGTTGCCTGTCTCCTCATTGGTGCGGAGATCCTTTACCATTGTGTACGGCTGCATTACGTAGGAGCGGATCTGGTGGCCCCATCCGATATCGGTCACTTCACCCCGGATACCGGAAAGCTTTGCGGCCTCTTCCTCCTGCTTCAGCATGTACAGCTTGGCCTTCAGCATCTGCATAGCCTTGTCCTTGTTCTGATGCTGCGACCTCTCGTTCTGGCACTGCACCACAATTCCTGTCGGAAAATGCGTAATACGGATAGCCGACGAAGTTTTATTGATGTGCTGGCCGCCGGCACCGCTGGAACGGTAGGTATCGATCCGGATGTCATCGTCCTTGATCTCCACATCGAGGTCCTTCTCAATATCCGGCATTACATCGCAGGACACAAAGGAGGTCTGCCTCTTGCCCGCCGCGTTGAACGGGGAGATCCTCACCAGACGGTGTACTCCTTTTTCGGATTTCAGATAGCCGTAGGCATTTTCGCCGTTCACCTGGAAGGTTACGGATTTGATGCCCGCCTCATCGCCGTCCAGATAATCCAGGACTTCCATGGTAAAGCCTTTCCGCTCTACCCAGCGGCTGTACATGCGGTAAAGCATTCCGCACCAGTCGCAGGCCTCGGTTCCGCCGGCGCCAGCGTTCAGCTTGACAATCGCGTTCTCCGTGTCGTACTCGCCCGACAGCAGTGTCTTAACCCGGATCGTATCAAATTCGAGCCGGAACTGATCCAGCATTTCCTGGATCTCCGGGATCATTTCGGGGTCATTCTCCTCGTATCCCATCTCGATCATCAATTCGATATCTTCCTTCTGGGATACCAGGCTCTGGTAGGTTTCAATATCATCCTTCAGGCTTTTCAGTTCCTTCATTTTCTTCTGGGACTGCTCTGCATTGTCCCAGAAATCGGGCGCTTCCATTTCGCGCTCCAGCTCTTCGATCCTCTGCTCTTTGTTAGCGAGGTCAAAGTGAATCCCTCACTTCCACT
>CAMOXX010000100.1 GCA_946629475.1 uncultured Blautia sp.
TGATATCAACATTCGCAACGGTTACAGTACCAGAAATGGTGCCGAAATTAAAGCCAGTCTTGATGGTTACATCACCTTCGGTAATATCAGCTGTAGAGGTCTGCTTGGTTCCGTTCGAGAGAATTGCAGTCTGAGACATGGCATAAGCATTGCGAATATTCGCAATAGACACCGAGTCACGGCTCTTCTCCAACTGGCTTGTGAATACCGGGATGGCGATGGCCACCAACACGGCGATAATCGCCACGACGATGAGCAGCTCGGCTAATGTAAAGCCTTTTTTGTTATTCTTTCTCATTTTGCATTTTCCTTTCTACATGTAGTTTTTTGCGGGTTGTTAAGGTCTCACGCGAAATACGGCCGATATCCGTCAAGACCTTTTGGGAATAACGTTTTACGTATTTCGTTTGCTTTACAGAGAGCTGCCGGGAACAGTCACCTCTGTTATTTATTATAATAATTGTTATTATAATATAAGTTATTATACCATATATCGAAATCCCTGTGCAACCAGATTTCAATGCCTGACATATACATTTTTGACCAAAAATTCCCGAATATATTCGGTATTTTACCGAAAATGATAAATGGTTTACATAATAATGTGTCAGTTTGTCACGGCCGAATCAGATGGAAGGCCCGCGTCCGGGGTTCCTCCGACCATGGTCTCATAGAACGTCGCGGCTGCGTTGATTGTTGTCACGCCGTCCTCCGCGATCTGGCACCGGATGTCTCCCACCAGGCAGCGGTCGCGGCTGCCGCACAGCTGCTTCATAATCTCCTGCGCTGTTTTATAATTCCTTGTCACATACTGGAGCGTAAAGCTGCGGCGGATCTGATCACCGGACCGGGTTACGTCCGCAAAGGACACGGAATATTTCTCCGTATCTGCCAGAGCTTCGTTGAGGAACGCGATCTCACTCTTGCTGTTGTTGTAACTGGGCATATACGAGAGGGTTCCATCCTCTTTCATCGTGTCGAGCTCTGTCTGCAGGGACTTTAAGTGCATCAGCTGCGCCTCGGCCATGCTGATTTCCGTTTCCAGCGCCTGTGCTTCGGAATGCGAAGAATTTACCGAGTTCGACACATTCAGATAAATAAACTTATAGTACACGAGGCCGACCAGAATCAGTGCCAGAAGTACCAGCAGAATCTTCTCGGTTCGTGTAAAATCACGACTCAATACCTTCATTCTGCTTCCTCCTCTGTCAGTTCCGATTCCGCTGCTTCCGATTCAACCGCATCCGTCTCAGCCGCTTTCGTCTCTTCTTCCACTGGCTGTTTCAGATAAACGACAAACCTCGCCCACACTTCCTTGCCGCTGTTGCTGCTGCTCGTTTTGTTCCTGTCGCGCAGATACTGAGTAGTATTCTTGTTTGACGGGGCGCTCACCGACGTCGATTCGTTCTTATTTGCCGTCATGATGGTACAGCTGTCCACAATCGGGCTCTGTTCAATCTTCTCCGCCAGTTCATTCTGCTGGCTGAGCGAGCTCTCGGTAACCTCGATCGTGAGTATGTTCCCGCTCACATTCCAGTTCTTCGCAGTATTCTTTTTGGGAAGAATGCTGTCCACCAGCTCCAGCACCTTGACCCGGTCCACCAGGCCCAGCTCATCCGCTGTCATGCCGGCGTTCGTGTAGTGCGCGTAGGTGTCTTCTACATCGGTCATCTCTTCGCCTGCTGTCAAAAGTGCATCATAGCGGGACCGCAGGCCGACCACTTCGGATTCTGCCCTCGTCATCTCCATCAGCCGGTCATACACCAGGAACTTGCTGAATGCGCCCGCCAGAACAATGATCAGCAGAACTGCAGGGATCGCAATACCGAGATTAAGCTTCTTTTCATCCACCAGCACCAGGTTGATCGATGTTTTGGAAGGCAGACGCCCGCGGATTTTGCGCGTGTCTTTCTTGCTCTTTGATCTTGCCACTATTTACTCCTCCCCGGCTTTTTCGGCTTTCCCGATTTTTTGGATTCTTCCATCGTGATTCCAATCGCCTGTACAAAGCTGTAGCTTTCCTCGACGGTGTTACCCTCCGGAATCAGTTCATCCGCCCTGTGCAGTTCGATGTCGAGCATGTCCACAATCGAATCCCGCAGAGGCTTGATCACGGCGCCTCCGCCGCACAGCCACATATCCGCAAGGGTGCTGTCCCGGTTGCTGAACCGGTAAAAGTTCAGCGCCCGCATCAGCTCCACAGCGATATTTTCGTAGGAAGTCATGCACTCATCACGGTACTGGCAGTTTTCATAGTTCGTCATCAGGTATGTGTGCGCCAGATGCTCATCCACACCATACAGATCCGCCAGCACGCTGTTCAGGTTGGAAAGGCCGACATCCAGAATTCGGGTTGTAATATACCGGTCTTTCCGGAACATGTGCATACGGAACGAAGAATAGCCCATATCCAGTATACAGAACTCCTCAGCTATCTGGTACAGTTTTTCCGACTGTGCGCGAATCAGGGAGATATAGGCGCAGAGGCCCGGCGCTGCAATTTTCAGCTTCAGACCTGCCTTGCGAAGGAAAAACTGCGCATTTTCGAGCAGCTCACGTCGTGTGCTTACAGCGAGCAGTTCCATGGAAGGAACAGCTTCAGCATCTTCGCTCTCCTCCCCCGATGCCCCGGCATTCTCCTGTTCTTCACCATCGTCCTCAGAGGGCAGCACCGCATAATCGAAGACGTAGTCCCTGACCTCGCCGGTGATGTAATCATTGAATTCAAACGGCAGGTTGTAAACCAGCTGGTCAACCGTCATCTCCGGCATTTCAACGTTTTTTACAAAAACCGCCTCGCTCGAAAGAGCCAGAGCTGCCAGGTTCGCGCGGATCTTGTTCTCCTTCATTGTCCTTTTGAGAAGATCACTCATCGCTTCGGGCGAAGTGACCTGCCCTTCTCTCAGAAGGTTCTCCGGCATGGGTACGGCCACTGTTTTCAGTACATGCCGCCCCTGGCACAGTGCCAGCTTCAGCTGATCGTATCCGATATCTATTCCAAGAATCTTCTTCGCCATAAGCACTCCCCTACCCTTTTATCTTTACAGCAGACTGCTGTACCAGTTGATCACCGGATCCCCGAACAGCAGCATGATACATGTCGAAACTGCTATTGCGGGGCCGAATGGAAACTCTTTTTTTTCTTTTCCCGAGATAATTCTGTGGATCACGAGTCCCAGAATACAGGCCAGCATCATCGTGAACAGAGTCCCGATCATTCCGAGATACAGTCCCACGACAAAAAACAGCTTGATGTCGCCTCCGCCCAGGCTGTCACGGCCCAGAACACGATCCATCACAAGCGAAACCGCAAGGAGTCCGCCTCCGAACAGGAAGGCCGCCCCAACCGAAAGCGCTGTGCTTCCCCACCCGGTGAAGAGGAAGGGCTCCGCCAATATCCAGGCAGCGATCGCCGCTATGTGGCATCCGTCCGGGATAATCATATCATCCATGTCTGTCAGAAAAAGCACAAACAGGCAGCATAAAAAAACATAGTTGCGCAGGCACAGGATCGTCAGGTCAAATCTTAAAAGACAGGCGGCGGTAACTCCGGCAAACACAAGCTCTGTCAGCGGGTATCTCGCCGGGATTACGGATCCGCATGCCTTGCACCGTCCCTTCTGGAACAGCCAGCTGAACACCGGTATAAGTTCCAGTGCCCCGAGCGTGTGTCCGCAGGCGGGGCAATGGCTCCGTCCTTTTATAAAGGACTCTCCGTGCGTGATGCGCCATGCCGCGCAGTTGAGAAACGATCCCATCACCGCGCCGAAGGCTGCAGCCAGCACGATAAAGAAAATCATCATCGGCCTGTATTCGTAGATGGACATATGTTCCCCTCTCCTTAACTGTATGCGTCGCCGCTCCAGCCGTCCTTTGCGCGCCATCTGGCACAGTAGTATTCATCCGCATATACAAAATATGCGATATCGCCTTTTTTCACCAGGCCGGTGTCGAAGTCTCCTTCGCCTTCCAGACCATAGTAGGCTACAATTCCTTCATAGTCGTTGGTATTTGCAGTTCCGCGGCGGATCGGCTCCTGCTTCAGCACATGGATGCACTGCAGCGGTTTGCCGTTGATTGTGATCTCCGTGTAATCCTGCTGTTCTTTTTCCGTCTTTGCGGACGTTTGCTTTGCAGTGCCTGTGCTGTCCGATTCACCGCTCTTTTCTTCCGTTTTTGAGCCGGATCTGCTGCCGGTGTTCTTTTTCTTCCCGGCCTTCTCGAGCTCCGCCGAAAGAAGTTCCTTCGCGTATGATGCGTTCAGCCTCACGCGCTCTTTTTTATCATTTCCATGGATGCCGCAGAACGGCTGGTAAATGCCGTGTTCATCCTTTGAAAGATATACTTCTCCTCCGGCAGGACATAGTTTATCCCTCCCGGGCATAACCTTGTCCAGAATTCTTCGGGCTTCCTCAGACGTGGTATCCCTGAGGTCGCCTAAATATTCTATAATCAGACCGTCCCCGGCTGATTTCATCGCCTGGTCGCAGCCCACCTTCTGAGCCCGGTAGGAAAACCGTTTCCAGGAAGGCACCGCAATGATAATGAGCATTACTACAATCAGAAGCAGCAGTATGCCGATCAGGATATTGAGTCCGCCTGCGGTGCTGCGGATTTTCTGATATATTCTTCTCATATCTTTCCTTAAAGGCTGTGACAAGTATCTCGTTCGGGCCGCGTAAAATGCGTTAAAGACAGCTTTACATCGCCGCGTACATCCCGAACATAGCCATGTAGATTGCGATTACGATGAATCCGGCGAAGCCCGCCAGGAACACCAGGATGGTCGGTTCCAGCTTGGCCAGCGCATCCGCCGTGGCCTGCTCCAGCTCTGCATCGTAGTAGTTGGCTGTCATGGCGAGAGTCTGCGAAAGCTCACCGCTCTCCTCTCCGACTGCCGCCATGTCCACCAGGATATCCGGCAGACATCCGGCCTCGCGGAGGCTGAACCCGAGCGTATGTCCCTCTTCGAGACGCCCGGTTATCTTTCCAACCTCTGTACTGATATAATAGTTGTCAAGGACACGGGAAGTGATCCCCACCGCTTTGGTAATGGGCAGCCCGGCCTCGATCATCATGGTCATGGTATTGGCAAACTGGCTCGCCGCGTTCAGCACGTTGATGTTCCCGAGCACCGGCATCTTCAGCATGAATTTGGCAACGTTCATACGGCCGCCTTCCGTATTGCTGTAAAGCTTGAATACGATGAACAGCACGATCACCACAAGTGCTATATACAGAATATTATTCCGGAAGAAATCGGACATGCCGATCAGAAGCTGTGTCGGCAGCGGCAGCTCCGCATCGTAATCATCAAAAATCGCGGTAAACGTAGGAACAACCTTAACCATCAGAACAATGACGACCACAATGGCGACGACGAAGACGAACGCAGGGTAGATCAGCGCCCCGCGGACCTTTCCCTTCATCTTGGTCTGTTTCGCGTAATGCTCGCTGATCGATTCGAAGGCGGAGTCCAGATTACCGGCTTCCTCACCGGCATGAATCGTCTCCAGGAAGGTTACCGGGAGCTTTTTCTTTCCTCTCTCCGCGAAGCTCGCCGACAGGGAACGCCCCGATTCCACGTCATCGGCAACCTGCAGCAGAATCTTTTTCAGCGGTTTGTCGGTCATTTTGTCTGCGATCAGGTGCACCGTCCGGGCGATGGGAACACCTGCCCGCAGAATTACGGAAAACTGGCTGCACATCAGCGTAAAGGCCTTGTCGTCGATCTTGTTCCCGCCTATTTCCATATTCAGGAAGGACGAGCCGCTTTTATCATCGACCTTGGTCAGCTGTGTGACGATGGGATACAGTTCCTTCAGCTTTGCAGCGGCATCCATCTCGTTGAAGCCTTCGATGACGCCGGAGACCTTTTTACCGTCCCGCGACACAGCCTGATATTTATAGTTTATCATGAGGCTTCCCTCCCCTCACGAAGTTTCTGGTAAAGTGAACATGCGCAGTGCATCATTACGCATTCTTCTTGATATAGTCCTGCTCGTGCGCATAGCGGAGAGCCATATCCTTGGCAATCTTTCCTCCCCGGACCAGCCGGACCAGCGCCTGATCCATCGTCTGGCCGCCGATCGCCGCGCTTGTCGCAATCGCGTTTGCAATCTGCGGCGTATTGCCATTGCGGATCAGGTTCCGGATTGCGTCCGTCACCACCATCATCTCAACCGCGAGTGCCCTGCCGCCGGTCTTTTTCGGGATCAGCTGCTGGGTCAGAACGGCCTGGAGGCACATGGAAAGCTGCAGACGAATCTGCACCTGCATTCCCTCCGGGAACACCTGCACAATACGGTCTACTGCGTCCGAAGCACTCCCGGTATGGAGCGTTCCGAAAACGAGGTGGCCAGTCTCTGCCGCCGTGATGGCCGTCTCGATGGTCTCACGGTCACGCATTTCACCGATCAGGATCACGTTCGGATCCTCACGGAGGCTGGCCCGAAGGCCTGCTGCGAAGCTCATCGTATCCTTACCGACTTCCCTCTGGTTGATCGCAGCCTGATCCGGCGTGTAGATATACTCTACCGGATCCTCAAGCGTTACAATATGGCATTTTTGTGTATGGTTGATATGGTCCAGAAGCGCCGCGAGCGTTGTGGATTTACCGGAACCGGTCTCACCGGTTACCAGCACGATTCCCTTGTGGAGTCCCGGCAGGTCCAGCGCTGCAGGCGGGAGCCCAAGCGTGTCCAGCTTCGGGATCACATCGGACAAAAGTCTCAGCGCCACAGAAGGCATTCCCTGCTGCCGGAAGATATGAATACGGCAGCGGTTGCCGGCAAAGGTGGAAGCTGCATCCAGCTCACCTGTGCGTTCGTATTCTCCGTAGGCGACGCCCGCCAGCTCACGGGCAATGTCAAAGCAGTCGTCCGCAGAGAGCGGCAGATTGCTCATGTTTTCAAGTCTCCCGTCCTTCCGGTATTTCGGCGGAAGCCCGAAAATCAGATGGATATCCGATGCGTGATCCTGTCTTGCCTGGGCTACCAGATTTTCTACACTGATCATGATTTTTCTCCTATCAGATGTCTTCATAAACCACGCGGAGGACTTCATCCACGGTTGTCTCACCACTCTCCAGAAGTCTCATCGCATTCTGTTTCAATGATACAAAATCGCTCCCCGGAGCCTCCAGCAGCTTCTCGATCGATTCGCGGCCTTTGCCGGCAGCAACCATCCTACGCACCTGTATGGTCAGCGGGAATATCTCGAACACAGCGGTTCTTCCGCGGTATCCCGTGTCAAAGCATTCCGGGCATCCCTTGCCCCGGTAGAAAATCCTGTTCTCATCGTAGGTGAGCCCAAGCTCTTCCTGCTCCTCCGCTGTGGCCTGGTAAGCCTCACGGCAGTGCGGGCAGATTTTACGCACCAGACGCTGAGAGATAACACCCTTCAGAGCGCTGGCTACCAGATACGGCTCCACGCCCATATCAGTCAGACGTTCTACCGTACCGAGCGCATCGCTCGTATGGATGGTCGAAAGCACCACATGGCCTGTGATGGCGGCACGCATGGCGATCTCGGCCGTCTCGCCGTCACGGATCTCACCGATTGCGATAATGTCCGGGTCCTGACGCAGGATCGAGCGGAGGCCGCTCGCAAACGTCATGCCGACCTTTTCATTGATCTGCACCTGGTTCACACCGTCAATATTGTACTCCACCGGATCCTCAAGCGTTACAAGATTGACCTCCCGGGTATTCATGTCCCCCACCATCGTGTACATCGTGGTGGATTTACCGCTTCCGGTAGGACCGACGATCAGGATAACGCCATTCTTGATTTTGATAATCCGGTTGTATTTTCTCAGATCATCTCCGCTCAGGCCGATCGAACTCTGATTCAGCCTCACGGCGGATTTGTCAAGAAGACGGCAGACGATTTTTTCACCGTAAACGGTCGGGAGGGTGGAAACACGGAGGTCGATATCGTGATCCCTGACCCGTACATTGAACCGGCCGTCCTGCGGCACTCTTCGCTCGGTGATGTCCATGCCGCTCATGACCTTCATTCGGGAAGTTACTGCTGCCTGCAGCTCCCGGGGCACGGTCAGAATATCGCGCAGGATACCGTCGATACGCATACGTACCGAAAACTCGTTCTCACGCGGCTCCATATGCACGTCACTGGAACGCTCTGTCACCGCTCTCTCGATAATCGCATTCACCAGCCGGATAGCCGGCGCCTGGTTGATGGATTCTTCCCCCACCTGGCTCGCCGCAAAGGACTGATCCACCGACTCGGTGGTTTCTCCGGAAAGAGCGGCCTCCCGCTTCATCTCCTCGATTGCCTTGGCGGCACCCTCGTTGCCGTAAAGCACCTGGATAGCCCTGTCTACCGCAGCGGACATCGCCACCATCGGAACGACCTTCTTTTTGGAAGCCTTCCGGACTTCCTCTGTCGCATAAAAGTTCAGCGGATCGGCCATCGCCAGGTACAGTTCGTCACGAACGACCCGGACCGGAACAACCTGATACTGTTTGGCAATATGCTTCGGCACTACCTGTGCAAGCTCGGTTGGAATATTGACCTTGCTGAGGTCAATGAATTCAATACCCAGCTGCATCTGCAGAGCTTCCACAAGCTCGCTTTCCGTAATGTATCCGTGTTCCTGCAAAACGGCTCCAAGACGCTTGTTCGTGCCTTTTTGGAGGGCAATACCTTCCGCCAGTTCTTCTTCGGTCAGAAGCCCGGCCGAAATAAGGAGCTCGCCCAGACGCATGTAGCGTTTTCCGCCTTTTTTCCCGTTATTGTTGTTATCTGCCATCTATAACTGCTTCTTTCTTTTATATGGAGCCACTGTTCAGCTTCCATTCATTTATCCTGGCAAGTTGCTCCGCTTCAATCATTTGAAGTTTCGTTGTATCTGTTCTGCTTTTGTTCATTTGATGCTTCGTTGTATCCGTTCAACACTTCCTCAGATATTTGCAAATAACCTTGCATTGCTTTACAGCCTGCAGAACAGTTCCTGTTTCGAATTCAAGGGCTGCCCCCGTCAAACTCCTCATTATAAGTCGACACTTAATTGTAATATAAAATTAATGATTTTGCAAGATTTTTTGCCCTTTATGTTATTTGCATGATTGTTTTTTGTTTTGTATTATAGCACCTTCTGTATCATTCTGCCATATAATTGATTCATGCCCCCAAAATGTTTTATTGGCAGCTGTTTTTGCGGGGAAGGCGTAAAGATCGAGCAAAGTGCGGATCTTTACGTCCGCAAGCATATCTCACAAGCCAGCACGGACGTAAAGATCCAAGCATCCTCGCATCTTTACGTCCGTCTGTCCTGAGATCGTGTCCCCGTGGACGTAAAGATTCAAGCATCCTCGCATCTTTACGTCCATTCAACCTGGAATCAT
>CAMOXX010000101.1 GCA_946629475.1 uncultured Blautia sp.
TCAGCTTGATCTGCATGCAGAAACGCTCCCAGCTTCCCAGAATATAGGCCGAGATGATGCACCCGAGTCCGAAGTTTTTTACAATATTCAGGATGTCCATAAAACTGGATGTGACATCCGAAACGATCGTCTGAAGGTACGGCAGCAGGTCTGTCTGCAGAAAGCTTGTCAGATTCTCGGACAGCGTATCCAGGGTGGTTTCGATACTGGTGACAATTTCGTGTGAAATATCGCCTTTGTCGAGAGACTGAATCCAGACTTCAAACTGATCGAGCGCTGAGGGCAGCTGGGAGATCAGCCCGCTGATGCTGTTGATGAGCTCCGGCAGTACTGCCAGAATCAGCAGAGTGACAAATACGAGCATCAGGACAAGCGAGAGCATGATCGAAATGATCCTGAAAAGCCCGAGCCGCTTTCCGGTTCCTTTTTTGTCAAAGCATTTTGCCAGCAGCTTTTCGAAGAAAAGACAGATCGGCCGGAGCAGGTAGGCGATCACAGCTCCGAAGATAAAGGGCATGATCAGCTGCACGAGGCCCGACAGTATCTTCGCGAATACCGATGTCCGGAAGAAAAAAAGCACGACAATACAGATGACAGCGGTAGTCATGCCGACTGTCAGAAGGAGATTTTTGCGGTCACGAATGTTCATTATTACAGCTCCATTCTACCTCTCATGTATCTGTGAAGGTACTGAACAGTTACCCTCATTTTATTATTACAGACAGCCGAAATCAATCATCGCCTGCCGCAGGGAGGCTTTGTGGGCGTCAGTCAGCTCTGTCAGAGGAAGCCTCGGGGAGCCGACGGCAAATCCCTGCATATTCAGGGCGGCCTTGACCGGGATCGGGTTTACTTCAATAAAGAGCTGTTCTACAAGCGGGAGGGCTTTCAGCTGAAGCGCCTTTGCTTCGGTGTATCTGCCCTCGAGGCAGTGCATCACCATATCATGGGTCTCCCGCGGAGCCACGTTCGCGAGGACCGAAATCACGCCGACTCCGCCGAGCGAACATACCGGTACGATCTGATCATCGTTTCCGGAGTAGATGTCCACCGCTCCTTCGGTCAGCCTCGCAAGCTTCGCGACCTGGCTGATGCTTCCGCTTGCCTCCTTGACTCCGGCAATGTTCTTCTGATCCTTTATCAGCTTCGCAACGGTCTCGGGGAGAATATTGGTGCCGGTGCGGGAAGGGACATTGTAGATAATGCAGGGCAGCTTTGTGGCAGACGCTATTTTGCGGTAATGGGCGTACAGTCCGTCCTGCGTCGCCTTGTTGTAGTAGGGAGTTACCAGAAGAAGGCCGTCTGCTCCGAGCTTTTCGGATTCCTCGGACATCATTACCGCGTGAGCCGTATTGTTGGAGCCGGTTCCTGCAATGACGGGGATGCGGCCTTTTGTGACCTCTGCCGCAAACCGGATCGCCTCCAGGTGCTCCTGGTCCTCAAGCGTGGGAGCCTCTCCCGAGGTACCGCATACGATCAGCGCGTCTGTACCGCCGGCAATCTGTGCTTCGATCAGTTTTTCCAGCGAATCATAATTGATTTCGCCGTTTTCCTTCATCGGCGTTGCGAGGGCAACACCGGATCCTTTAAATATCGACATCTCATTCTCCTTATAGTATAATAGAAGCAGTTATATTCACTTTAACGCTGCTGTTCATGGGGTGCTTAATAGTTACATTTTAACATGGATTGTTCCCGTGTCAAGAAGTGGTGCAGCAGTTCTGCAGTGAGGAATACTGGATATTGACATGAGCGGGACATTTCATGTATCTTTATCAATAAAGTTCATTACTGTAACAAGGGAGAAGAAACATGTTAAAAACACTTTTATCTCAGGTGAAGCAGTACAAAAAAGCCTCCCTGCTGACGCCGGCTTTTATGCTGCTTGAGGTGGTTGTCGAAATGACGATACCCAGGCTCATGGCCCGCATTGTGGATGACGGTATTACTGCAGGCAGTATGAGGGCGATCATTATAAACGGTATTGGCATGGTACTGCTGGCCGGTATCGGGCTTTTTGCGGGATTTATGGGCGGCAAATACGGGGCGCTGGCCTCAACAGGCTTCGCCAGGAATCTGCGGGAAAGCATGTTCCGCAACATTCAGACCTTTTCCTTTAAGAATATTGACCGGTTTTCGACGGCCAGTCTGGTGACAAGACTGACAACGGATGTGACGAACGTCCAGAATGCCTACCAGATGATCCTCCGGATGGGAATGCGCTCCCCGGCATCGCTGATCGTAGCCATGGTTATGGCGTTTACCATCAGCCCCAGGCTTGCGATGATCTATGTAGGAGTGATCATTGTTCTCGGAGCAGGCCTGTTTACTGTAGCCTACAGCGTCCGGAAGATTTTCAGCCGGATCTTCCAGGAATACGACAACATGAACGAGAGTGTTCAGGAGAACGTGACGGGGATCCGCGTTGTCAAGGCGTATGTGCGTGAGGAACACGAGAAATCCAAGTTTAAGAAAACCAGCACGGATCTGAAGAAAAAATTTATCCGTGCCGAAAGCATACTGGCACTCAACGCTCCGATGATGATGATCGCGGCATACGGCAGCATGATGCTGATCAGCTGGTTCGGTGCGCATATGATCATTCAGGATGAACTGACGACAGGCAACCTGATGAGCCTGATGACTTACAGCATGAACATTCTGATGAGCCTGATGATGCTCTCGATCGCGTTCGTGATGATCACTATGTCCACCGCGAGCATGAAGCGTATCGCCGAAGTGCTTGAGGAAGAGCCCTCCATCACCAATCCGGAAAATCCGGTGAAGGAAGTGAAAGACGGTTCCATCCGTTTTGACCATGTGAACTTTGCGTACGATGAAAGCAGCAGGGAGAATGTGCTCTCTGATATAAATCTGGAAATCAAAAGCGGCGAGGTGATCGGAATCATCGGAAGTACCGGTTCGGCCAAGACGTCACTGGTCAACCTGATCTCCCGGCTCTATGATGTGACGGGCGGGAGCCTTTCGGTCGGCGGAAGGGACGTGCGGGAATATGATCTCGTTACACTCCGGGATGAAGTGTCCGTAGTTCTCCAGAAGAATGTCCTGTTTTCCGGCTCGATCTACGATAATCTCCGCTGGGGCGATCCGAACGCAACAGATGAGGAGTGCAGGAGGGCATGTCAGCTGGCCTGCGCGGATGAGTTCATTGAACGGTTCCCGGACGGGTATAATACCCATATCGAACAGGGAGGAACCAATGTATCCGGCGGACAGAGGCAGAGACTCTGTATCGCAAGGGCACTGCTGAAAAAGCCGAAAATACTGATTCTGGATGACAGCACCAGTGCTGTGGATACAGCGACGGACGCGAAGATCCGGAGAGCGTTCCGCGAAGAGATTCCCGGGACGACAAGGCTGATCATCGCCCAGAGGATCTCGTCCGTGCAGGATGCCGACCGCATCGTGGTCATGGAGAACGGAAGAATCAACGGAGTAGGTACCCACGAAGAGCTTTTGAAGACCAACGAAATATACCGCGATGTGTTTGAATCCCAGACGAGCGGCAGCGGGGACTTTGATGAGGCGGCAATGCGGGATAATGCAGCCTCTGCAAAAACGGTTCCTGCATCAGCAGGGAAGGGAGGTGCCTGATTATGCCGAGACCGAGAAACGTACCGATGAAAAAGGGTGATCTTAAGGCAAATGCGGGTGCGCTGAAGCGCCTGTTCGGATTCCTGTTTCAGAATTATACCCCTCATCTCATTGTGGCCATTGCATGCATTGTGGTGTCGGTATTCGCCAATACCAGCGGAACCCTGTTCATGCAGACCCTGATTGATGATTATATACTGCCGCTGATCGGTTCGAAAAACCCCGATTACGGTCCTCTTGCCGGGGCGATTTTCAGGATGGTGATGATTTATGGAGTAGGAATCATCGCAACCCTTGCGCAGAGCCTCATCATGGCGCGGGTGACCCAGGGAACCCTGGACAAGCTTCGCCGCCAGATGTTCGATCATATGCAGGATCTGCCGATCCGTTACTTTGACACTCACGCCCACGGGGACATCATGTCGATGTATACCAACGATATTGATACCCTGAGGCAGATGGTATCGCAGAGTATTCCGCAGTTTGTGAACAGCGCCATCACGATTGTCGTGACGCTGGTCTGCATGATCCGGCTTTCGCTGCCTCTTACAGCCCTGACGCTGGTCATGGTTTTTGTGATGATGAATGTGTCAAAAAAGATCGCCATGCGGAGCGGAAAGTATTTCATGGCGCAGCAGAGAGATATCGCAACCGTCAATGCGCACATTGAGGAGATCATGAACGGCCAGAAGGTTGTCCAGGTGTTCAACCATGAGCCGCAGGCGGTCGAGGAGTTTGTGAAGCTGAATGATCAGCTTTTCGATTCCGCCAACAATGCCAATAAATATGCCAATGTGCTTATGCCTGTAAATGCCCAGCTCGGAAACCTGAGCTATGTGCTGGCTGCGGTGGTGGGCGGCATGCTCGCAATTTTCACCGGAAGCCTGAGCCTTGGAAGCCTCGCTTCCTTCCTGAATTTCAACAAAAGCTTTATGATGCCGATCAACCAGGTCAGCCAGCAGCTGA
Organism: uncultured Blautia sp.; assembly: GCA_946629475.1. GTDB lineage: Bacteria > Bacillota > Clostridia > Lachnospirales > Lachnospiraceae > Blautia_A. Next base: position 4,582 of record CAMOXX010000101.1, read on the forward strand.
ACTTTATCGTCATGGCTATGGCCGGAGCAAACAGGATCTTTACGCTCCTGGATACCGATCCCGAGGTGGATGACGGCTATGTTATGCTGACAAATGCCCGTGTCGATGAAGACGGCGAAATCCACGAGACCGATGAGCGGACAGGCATATGGGCGTGGAAGCATTATCACAAGGCGGACAACACGACGACCTACCGCAGGCTGGAGGGAGATGTTGTCTATGAAAACGTGGATTTCGGCTATGTGCCCGAAAAGCAGATCCTCTACGATATCTCCGTTTTCGCCAAGCCGGGTCAGAAAATTGCGTTTGTCGGCGCGACCGGCGCCGGCAAGACGACGATCATCAACCTGATCAACCGGTTCTACGATATCGAGGACGGCAAAATCAGGATCGACGGAATCAATGTGAATAAAATCAAAAAGGCGGATCTCCGCCGGTCGATGGGGCTGGTTCTGCAGGATACACACCTCTTTACCGGAACGGTTGCCGAAAATATCCGTTTCGGCAAGCTCGACGCCACCGATGAGGAGGTACGCGCTGCGGCGAAGCTGGCCAATGCGGACGGGTTTATCCGCAGGCTTCCGCAGGGGTACGATACGATGCTTACGGGGAACGGCGCGAACCTGAGCCAGGGCCAGAGGCAGCTTCTGGCGATTGCGCGGGCGGCAATTTACAATCCTCCGGTTCTGGTTCTGGATGAAGCGACCAGTTCCATTGATACCCGTACCGAAAAGCTGGTTCAGGAAGGCCTGGACGCCCTGATGAAGGGCAGGACTTCCTTCGTGATTGCGCACCGTCTTTCCACGATACGGAATTCGGACTGCATCATGGTTATGGATCAGGGACGAATTATCGAGCGCGGCAGCCATGATGATCTGATTGCCCAGAAGGGAAGATACTATCAGCTGTACACTGGAAAAGTGGTAAATGCGTAAAAAAATGCTTGTGCTCCGGCTCCTGATGTGCTATGATGTCCTAGGACATGGGGCATTAGCGCAGTTGGGAGCGCGCCACACTGGCAGTGTGGAGGTCACGGGTTCGAATCCCGTATGCTCCACAAGAAAAACCGTATTCGGATAAGTATGTCTGAATACGGTTTTTTTAATGACAGGATCTATAAGGAGGCATTATTGGTAAAAAAGAGGTAGATTATGGCATACATACTGGAAACGCACGATCTTACAAAGAGATACGGTCAGAAAGAGGCGGCAAAGAATGTAAACCTGCATGTTGAGGAGGGCAAAATCTATGGCCTGATCGGCAGGAACGGTGCCGGGAAAACAACGATAATGCGCATGATCAGCGGTCTGTCCACCCCAACAGGAGGCAGCTATTCCCTGTTCGGCAAGAGCGGCATGGGCATGAAGCGAATGCTGAAATATGTGGGTGTCCTGATTGAACATCCGGGGCTCTATCCAAGACTTTCGGCATATGACAATCTGAAAATCAAGTGTGTCGCGCTGGGCATCCGGAAAAAAGGCTATGTGGAAGAACTGCTGCAGCTGGTGGGCCTGGAAAATGTCGACAAAAAGAAAGGCGCAGGTTCCTTTTCGCTGGGCATGAGGCAGCGTCTCGGCATTGCCCTCGCGCTTGTCGGCGACCCGAAGCTCATCATCCTTGACGAGCCGATCAACGGGCTTGATCCGCAGGGAATCGTGGAGGTGCGCGAAACACTGGCACGGCTGAGGGACGAGAGAGGAATATCCATCATGATCTCGAGCCATATCCTGGATGAACTGGCCAAGGTGGCGGATTCCTACGGGATTATCCATGAGGGAACCCTTCTCGACGAATTCAGTGCGGAGGAGCTGCACAAGAGAAGCGGAAGATATATGCTGATCCGCACAGACAACACGGCAGAAACGCTGCGTGTCCTGGAGATGATCGGAGTCAGGAACGCGCAGGCACAGCACGACGGCAGCATCCGCGTCGATCAGTATCTCGATCAGACAGCGGCAATCTCAAGAGCGATCGTGCAGTCAGGAATCGGGCTGAACGAGATTTTCCTGAATTCGCTGTCTCTTGAGGACTACTATCTTGGCATGACTGGAGGTGAGCATAATGGGTAACCTCATCAGAATGGATCTGTTCCGGCTGCGCAAAATCAAGGGGTTCTGGATCTGCTTGATTCTTGCGTTCCTGATGGCCGCTGCCATGACACCGCTGGGCAGGCTCCTTGTGTTTGTAAGCAAGTTCATTGAGGATACGGGAGAGACTTTCCCGGCAACGGCTAATCTGTCGGCGATACTGATGGATACATATCCACTGCTGAATGTCATGCTGGCCATGCTCTCCGCAAGCGCGTTCTTCTATATGGACATCGAAAACGGATATATCAAGAACATCGCGGGGCAGATGCCGCAGAAGGGCTATACGATCCTGTCAAAATTTATCGCGATTATCCCGCATAATATTCTTTTTGCGGTGGTCGGCATCGGCGGTAACCTGATCGGAAGCCTGATCTTCCAGAAGATCATCGTTGACGGTGATGTGACGAAGGGCATTGTAACTGTGTTGTTGAAGATTCTGCTGCTGCAGAGCCTTTGTGCGATCCTGCTGCTGGCCGGTGCTACGATCGGGAGCAAATCCCTGGCTGTGGTAGTGTCCGTAGTGATGGGCCTGGGTCTGACCAGTATTCTGTATCTCGGTGTGGATTCCCTGCTGGGCCAGCTTTTCAAGAATAAAACATGGCTGGTCAGCGATTATACGCCGGATATGCTGCTGTCGAACCAGAGCCCGGATGTCCTGGTGTCAGTCCTGTCGGCGGTGATCACTATTGTGATTTTCCTGCTGCCGGCCATCAAGATATTCGACAAAAAGGATATAAAGTGATGATTACTGAACACAGATTTTTTTAGTAAGGAGGAAGTGAAAAATGAGCAGCTATGAGTATGAAGAGAGAAAAACCGGCCATCCGGTTGCCGGATTGATTTTGGGCCTTTTAGGCATTGCCGCGGCGCTTCTGCTGGTGATAATGACCGGAGTGATCGGAGCAGCCATTGCAGGTGTGCTGGGCCTTATTGCCTTGATTCTCGGAATCGGTGCGCGGAAGGGCGGAAAAGGAATGGGCGCGATCGTAACAGGCATCCTGGCGATTCTTCTGGCACTTGGCATCTGCGCAGGTACTACAAAACTGATGACCCTGCTGAGAGATGAGGCGGTGAAAACCGGAAAGGCTCCTCTGGTTGAGAAGTTTATGGAAAAGCCCTATCTTGGATTCCTCGGAATGGTTATAAACTTACCTACCGAAGAAGCCGATATTGATGAGCTGGTTGACCAGCTCAAAGCCCTGACAGATGGGAACTGATACCAGACCACTTTAAAAATATAAAAGATCCGAAGCCATATACGGCCCCGGATCTTTTTTTTGTTACAGAAACTTTTTTATGGCTGTCTGAAAAGCCTCGACTGCTCTGGTGTCACCATCCTCAATGGCGTGTGTGATGCAGTGTGTGAGGTGTTCGTTAATAATCTCTTTTCCGAGGCTGTGCAGAGCGGCCTCGACAGCTGAAAGCTGGATCAGTACATCTGCGCAGTCCTCGTCATTTTCAATCATCGATTTCACATGCTGGAGGTGTCCGGCTGCCTTGGAAATCCGATTGAGCTGCCGCTTCTTTTCCTCAGGAGAATGATAGTGCGCGTAATGTGATTTGCCGGGCAGCTTATGCGTGTGTGCTGTCACATCTATAGAATCCATTCGGGTCTTCTCCTTTCGAAATTTCGTTTACGGTTCCGGGGGGTGCTGAATTTATTCATATTATAACACGATTCCGGTGATCGGACAAGGGAAGCCGGAGGGATGTTTTTCTGTGGTTTTGCGGAACCAAAAGTTGCACAAATCAGAAGTTCACTTCCTTTATCCTCATCATTCCCAAACTTATAATGTTGAATGTATCTGTCAACATGGAGAGATTATGGCAGTTGGCCGGGGAGCATGCTTTCAGGATGCTTCGCGCTGTGCATGCTGCCTGTCAGGGACATCTGTTTGAATGAAAACAAGAATCAGCAGACATAAAAATAAAATAAAAACCGTGGTGTTTCTTCTGCTCCTGTCGGCCGTTGTTATGAGGCTCCAGTATTATTTCTGCATCAGGGATTACGGTATCTATACAAAAGAAACTCTGCTGGCCTCTGAGAAGATCGGCGAGCCGGATGCGGTCTATGTCGGCGCGAGCCATGTATTCCGGTTTTTCTCACCCCCGTTTGCGTGGAATCAGCACGGAATTACGGTCTTTTCCTATTCAATGGCGTCTATGAGGGGATCGGCAATCAAATATAAGATCATCGAAGCCAGAAAGCATTATCCGGACGCGCTGTATATTGTGAACCTGAACAGCTTTAAAAATGAGCTGGATCCGAAACCCCGGGATATTCACAGCAGCGTCGATTTCATGGGAATTTCGGCGAATAAGGTGGCTCTGATCAGAAAGCTGACGGAAAACGTTGGCTTTACCGGGTCGATGGAATACTTTTTTCCGATAATCCGTTTTCATTCCGGGTGGCCGGATATGACTATGCAGGATTTTGTGCATCCGGTTTTCGAAGATATGGGGGCCAATTTATATAAACCTTTTCTTGCGGAGGTCGAGGATAAGACGAGCAGATTTCAGGAGATTCAGCCGGACCCCGAGGCATCTCTGAGCGAGGAGAACACAGCTCTCCTGACGGATCTTATGGACTATGTGAAATCCGAGAATATCCGGATTCTGTTCGTGATCGTTCCTCAGGCACTGAACGAAGATCCGCTTTCCCAGGTGTATGCGGCAG
>CAMOXX010000102.1 GCA_946629475.1 uncultured Blautia sp.
AAACAGGTCGGAAATGATTTTCAAAAAAAGATGTTGCATGTATGCAGTTTTTAGGGTACAATCTTTTTTGGTACAGGGGATTGGTCAAATGGTATGATAGGGGTCTCCAAAACCTTTGGTGGGAGTTCGATTCTCTCATCCCCTGCTGCAAATAAAAAACCTTCAGATAACTTGAACAGGTTGTCTGAAGGCTTTTTTCATACCTGGATTCTTTGAAAGGATGGCTGTATTAATGAAAAAGGCAATCATTGCGATGAGCGGCGGCGTGGACAGCTCTGTGGCTGCACTGCTTACGAAGGAGAGTGGAGATGACTGCATCGGAGTCACCATGAAGCTCTTTCAGAACGATGATATCGGTGTTTCGAAAGAGAAATCCTGCTGTTCGATCGATGACGTGGAGGATGCGAGAGCGGTCGCTTATAAAATCGGGATTCCGTATTATGTACTGAATTTTACGGAACGTTTTCGTGAGACAGTGATGCAGCGGTTTGTGGATGCATACAGGAGCGGATCGACCCCGAATCCCTGCATTGACTGCAACCGCTGGCTGAAATTTGAGCGTCTTTTTCAGACGATGGAGGAGCTTTCACGGGATTACATTGTGACCGGCCATTATGCGAGAATCCGTTATGATGAAGAAAGCGGCAGATATCTTCTCATGAAAGCGGCAGATCTATCTAAGGACCAATCGTATGTCCTCTACACGCTTACCCAGAATCAGCTGGCCCATGTGCGGCTTCCTCTGGGGGAACTCCGCAAGGACGAGGTGCGCAGTATCGCAGCAGAACACGGCTTTGTAAATGCGAAGAAGCATGACAGCCAGGATATCTGCTTTGTACCTGATGGGAACTATGCAGCGTTTATCGAGCGTTTTTCCGGGATTCAGGATGTCCCGGGGGATTTTGTTGACATGAACGGCGGGTATATCGCCAGGCATAAGGGCATTACCCATTATACGATCGGCCAGAGGCGGGGGCTTGGGGTTCCGGCTGCGAGCAGGCTGTATGTCTGCGAAATCAACACGGAGCGCAACACGGTTGTGCTGGGCAGCAACGAGGATCTTTTCCGAAGGGAGCTCACGGCTGGAAACGTGAACATGATCAGCAGGGAGCGTCTCACAGAGCCTGTCAGAGTCCATGCAAAGATCCGGTACCGGCACCGTGAACAGCCGGCCACAGCATGGCAGGATGAGGATGGAATGCTTCATGTGCGTTTTGACGAGCCCCAGAGAGCGATCACAAAGGGACAGGCTGTCGTGATGTACGACGGCGACACGGTTGTAGGAGGAGGCGTAATCGAAAAGATTGTGTAAACTGCGCCAGAAAACTGTTGAAATCATGGAGAGCCTGTGGTAGAATAATTCCCAGTTGATTAGGAGGTGTAACAAAAGTGGGAGTCCTTAGAGTCATTTTGACGATCATTTTCGTATTGAACTGCATAGCGCTTACGGTTGTCGTTCTTATGCAGGAGGGCAAATCCCAGGGTCTTGGTGCCATCGCAGGCGCTGCTGAATCCTACTGGGGAAAAAACAAGGGCCGTTCGATGGAGGGCGGACTTGAAAGGGCCACAACGATAATGGCGGTATTATTCTTTGTTCTGACGATCGTACTGAATCTGAACTTCTGATAAGGGATTATCTGCCAGGCTGATGATGACTGAACACTCTTGCTGAAGCAAGAGTGTTTTTTTACCGGAAAGAGTTGGTATTTATGGCTAAAAAAGAAGGAATTAAGCTCATCGCCAATAATAAAAAGGCGTATCATGATTATTTTATAGAGGAGACTTATGAGGCGGGTATTTCGCTTGCGGGAACCGAGGTGAAATCCCTCCGCATGGGAAAGTGCAGCGTGAAGGAGAGCTATATCCGGGTGGAAGGAGGGGAACTGCTTGTCTATGGCATGCATATTTCCCCCTATGAAAAAGGAAATATTTTTAACAAGGATCCCCTGCGGGTACGGAAGCTTCTGCTGCACCGGCACGAAATCAACCGGATATCCTCGCGCCTTCAGGAAAAGGGCCTAACGCTGGTTCCGCTGAAGGTTTATTTTAAGAACAGCCTGGTGAAGGTCGAGATAGGGCTTGCACGGGGCAAAAAGCTTTACGACAAGCGCCAGGATATCGCAAAAAAGGACCAGAGGAGAGAGGCGGAGAGAGACTTCAAGGTGAAGAACCTGTATTAAAAAAAGTTGTCAATTCTTAAGGAAATGTAAAAAGAGTATGAAAACAAAAGCCGTTTGGTTGACAAGAAAAGTATACTCTGCAATAATATGATTACAACGCCAAAAGTCCTGAAACCACGCAAGCTTGCTTGCAAGTGGTTGAAAGGACTTGAGGCGTGCCCCGACATGAGGAAGAAATGGGGCAGGGGCCCCATGGAATCCGAATGGCGGGCCAAAAGTCCTGAAACCACGCAAGCTTGCTTGCAAGTGGTTGAAAGGACTTGAGGCGTGCCCCGACATGAGGAAGAAATGGGGCAGGGGCCCCATGGAATCCGAATGGCGGGCAGGATTGTGGAAGCACGAAGTGCGGAACAATCCGAAATCTGCTTTTTCTGAGTTAATCATAGATTGCTCGTGTTTAAATAATGTGCTTTATGGAGATCAATGATGAGAATGAAAAGAATTGCATTTGCAGGAGCTGTGCTCTTGACTGCATTTGCGGCAGGTTGCGGCACCAGATCCATCGAAACTGCTCCAACAGAAGCTGTGGTAACTCCGACGCCTGCCCCGGCTCCTGAAATCACTGTCGAACCGGCAGTTACAGCAGCTCCGGAAGGCGTGCTTGTTAATATGGAAAAGGTTGAGGAACCCGAGGAATTTGACGCCGAGAATTATATCGGAGAAAAGACAGATTCTTCGTCCAGTGTTCTGATCGTCAATCAGACAGGCGATATGATTGAACACATTTTTATCCGTGCGGCAGCCCGGGACGACGGGAGCAGCGATGCATGGGGCGACGAGCTGATTCACACATTTGACTGGCCGGACCAGGAGAGTGCCATCTATTATTACGAAAACAACCAGATCGATCTGGAAGGCAGCACGGCTACAAGCTATGATATACGGATATCCTACGAGGAGGAAAACCGTTCCGAACTGTATTATCGGAACCTTCCGCTTCCTCTGATGAAAGAGCTGAGGCTTTGTCTTGATATTTCGGGCGATTTCGGGGTACCCTACGCAAGATATATTACAATCAACGGGAACAGGGAATACAGTACCCTGCAGGAAGTCAGGGCATGGTACGGGCTTGATGTCGAGGAGACCGAGTACGAGGAAAGCGAAACTTCCACAACAGAATACGATGAAACAGATATTCTGCCGACTCCGGTGCCTGATGATGAGACTACTACGACAACAACGGAGCGGTCGGAAACTGCGGAACCAACTCCGGCTCCTTCAACCGCAGTTGAGACAACAGTCGAGACAACAGTCGAGACAACAACGGAGGCGGCGACAACAGCGACTACAGAAACCCAATACACTGAACCTCCTACGGAAGAATACTATGATGAGCCGGACCCGGATGCTTCCACAGCGCAGGGCTATATCGGACAGTCGCTCGGGAGTCTGATGGGGGCCATGGGCAGCCCCTCCGGCAGTGAATACAGCGATGAGCCGGGAGCAGGCCGGACAGGATATCATTATTACGGAAGCTTTACCGTTTCCACATCTGTGGACGATGATGGAAATGAGACGATCACCGGAATCTGGTAATCCATCCAAAGGAGGAAGATATGAAACGAGTATTATTGAAACTGAGCGGGGAAGCGCTTGCCGGAGGCCAGAAAACGGGCTTCGACGAGAAAACGGTGATTGGAGTGGCGCAGCAGATCAGGACGATCGCCGATGAGGGAATCCAGGTTGGAATTGTGATCGGAGGCGGCAATTTCTGGCGCGGCCGTACCAGCGAAACGATCGACCGGAATAAAGCGGATCAGATCGGGATGCTCGCGACGATCATGAACTGTATCTACGTATCGGATATCTGCCGGTATGTCGGTTTGAAGACAGAGATATTCACCCCATTTGCCTGCGGCGGATTTACATCCCTCTACTCGATCGACAAAGTGAACGAGGCTTTTTCGGAAGGAAAAATCGTATTTTTCGCAGGAGGAACCGGACATCCGTATTTCTCCACCGACACGGCAACCGTGCTCCGCGCGATCGAGATCTCCGCGGATGCGATCCTGGTGGCAAAGGCGATCGACGGAATCTATGACAGCGATCCGAAAATCAATCCGAAAGCCGTCAAATATGATGAGATATCCATTCAGGAAGTTGTGGACCGCAAGCTCGCGGCGATGGATCTGACATCATCGATGATGTGCCTCGAAAACCATATGCCGATGCTGGTATTCGCGCTGGAGGAGGAGAATTCCATCATCAATGCTGTCCGGGGAGAGTTTCACGGAACAAGAGTGACTGTTGATAAGAAATAAGGGTAAAGAATCGGTACCTTCACAGATATCATACATGAAAAGGAGAGGAAAGCACCATGGATGAAAGAGTTCAGAAGTACGAAGACAAGATGAAAAAAACACTCAGCAGCTTTGAGGCTGAACTTGCTACAATTCGCGCAGGCAGGGCAAATCCGCATATTCTGGATAAGCTGACGGTCGACTATTACGGAACTCCGACACCGATCCAGCAGGTAGCAAATGTGACCGTCCCTGAGGCAAGGATGATTCAGATCCAGCCGTGGGAGAGCAGCCTGATTAAAAAGATCGAGAAGGCAATCCTCGCCTCTGATCTTGGACTGAATCCCAACAATGACGGAAAAGTGATCCGCCTGATCTTCCCTGAGCTGACTGAAGAGCGCCGTAAACAGCTTGTGAAGGATGTAAAGAAAAAGGGAGAAGGCGCAAAGGTTGCAATCCGCAACATTCGCCGTGATGCAAATGATACGTTCAAGAAGCTCGTAAAGCAGGACGTTTCGGAGGATGAGGTGAAGGATCTGAACGATGAGATTCAGAAACTGACCGACAAATACATCAAGGAAATTGATGTTGTTGTCGAGAACAAGTCTAAAGAGATTCTTACCGTATAAATACCGGCGCAGTCATAGGAAAAAGACAAAGAGCCCCATCAGCAGGGTTCTTTGTTTTTACAGGAAAGAGTGCGGGAAGCAAGGAGGGTGTTATGAACTTTCCCAATCACATCGCGATTATTCTGGATGGAAACGGAAGATGGGCCAAAGCAAAGGGCCTTCCCCGTATATATGGACATATGAAGGGCTGCAGCAACCTGGAGTCCATCTGTGACGATTTCAGGGAGCTCGGGATCAAGTATCTGACGGTGTATGCTTTTTCCACCGAAAACTGGCGCAGATCCAAAAGTGAGGTGGAGGGACTGATGCGCATCTTCCGGAATTACCTGAAACGATGCATCAAGATCTCCGACCGCAACAATATGAGGATCCGGGTGATCGGTGATGTATCGGCCTTTGCTCCGGATATTCAGGAGAGTATCCGCGTTCTGGAGGAGCACTCTAAAAACTATGACGGACTGTATTTTCAGATAGCTCTGAATTATGGGAGCCGCGATGAAATCATACGCAGCATGCGTTCGGTGATCCGTGATGTGCAGGATGGAAAGCTTCAGCCGTCTGATGTCGATGAGAAGCTGTTTTCAGGATACCTGGATACGAAGGGGATTCCGGATCCGGATCTCCTGATCCGCACCAGCGGGGAGATGCGGCTGTCCAATTATCTGCTGTGGCAGCTGGCATATTCGGAGTTCTATTTTACAGATACAGCGTGGCCTGATTTTGACAAAGAGGAGCTTATAAAGGCGGTTGAAGTATACAATGACCGCGACCGGCGCTACGGCGGGGTAAAAGAAGCGTAATGGGTAACTGTTCAGAACAGATACATAGGGGGAATTAACCATGTTTAAGACAAGGCTGATCAGCGGGATTATCCTGGTTGCTGTCGCACTCGCCACAATTATAAGCGGAGGAATAGTGCTTCTTTGTACGCTTCTCTGTGTATCACTTATCGGTATGAACGAGCTTTACCGGGCAGCGGATGTTCAGAAGGACGGCTTTTCTTCACTGGGAATCGCAGGTTTCGCATGTGCTGTCGTCTATTATATCCTTATCTGGTTTGATTTCGAAAAATTCGGCACCCTTATGATGGTAATATCCATCATCGTACTGATGTGTGTCTATGTATTTACTTATCCGCGCTTTCATTCGGATCAGGTGATGGCGGCTTATTTCGGGGTGATGTATGTTGCCGTGATGCTTTCCTACATTTATCTGACCAGGGGGATGCCGGACGGAAAATACATCGTCTGGCTGATTTTCCTGTGCTCGTGGGGATGCGACACCTGTGCTTACTGTGTAGGCATGCTGATCGGAAAACACAAGATGGCTCCGGTCCTGAGTCCGAAAAAGTCTGTCGAGGGAGCAGTCGGCGGAGTAGCCGGCGCGGCTCTTCTTGGATTCCTGTACGGACTTGCAACCCACGGCCGGCCGGCGGAATACGCACTGATCTGCGCCTGCGGCAGCCTGATTTCGATGGTCGGGGATCTTGCGGCGTCAGCAATCAAGCGTAACCGGGGGATCAAGGACTACGGCACACTGATTCCGGGTCATGGGGGGATTCTGGACCGTTTTGACAGCGTGATCTTTACCGCACCGGTAATATATTATCTGGCAAAGCTGCTGATCCGGCTTTGAAACTGGAGGACAAGATGAAAAATATTGCGATACTGGGATCTACCGGATCCATCGGCTCCCAGACACTGGATATTGTGAGGCAGAATCCGGATCTCCGGGTAAAAGGCCTCGGCGCAGGCCGGAACATCGACCTGCTGGAGAAGCAGATCAGGGAGTTTCATCCTGTGCTCGCCGCTGTATGGGGAGAGGAGGACGCGAAAACCCTCCGGACCAGGACGGCGGACACAGGGGTGCGGGTTGTTTCGGGAATGGACGGCCTGATTGAACTGGCCGTCATGGAAGGTACGGATATCCTTGTGACCGCGATTGTCGGTATGATTGGAATCCGTCCGACGATGGAGGCAATCCGGGCGGGAAAGGATATTGCGCTCGCAAACAAGGAGACCCTGGTGACTGCCGGGCATCTGATTATGCCGCTGGCAGAAAAGAACCATGTCCGGATCCTCCCTGTGGACAGTGAGCACAGTGCGATCTTTCAGGCACTTCACGGAGAACAGAAGAGGGAAGTCAGCAGGCTTCTGATAACGGCATCGGGCGGGCCTTTCCGGGGAAGAAAAACGGAGGATCTGAAAAAGGTGACCGTTGAGGACACACTGAAGCACCCGAACTGGGTAATGGGGCAGAAAATCACGGTGGATTCCGCCACCCTTGTGAACAAAGGGCTCGAAGTGATGGAAGCCAGGTGGCTTTTTGATATGGATCTGCCGCAGATTGAAGTGGTTGTACAGCCGAAGAGCATTATCCACTCCATGGTGGAATTTCAGGATGGGGCTGTGATTGCCCAGCTTGGGACACCGGACATGCATCTTCCGATCCAGTATGCGCTGTTTTACCCTGAGAGAAGGCCGTTAGGCGGGGAAAGGCTGGATTTCCGTGCTTTAAAGGAGATTACCTTCGAGGAGCCGGATATGGAAACATTCCTGGGCCTGCCGATGGCGATCGAGGCGGCCAGGCGGGGCGGCAGCATGCCGACGGTCTTCAACGCAGCGAACGAAGCAGCTGTGAAGCTGTTCCTTTCCCGGAAGATTTCATTCCTGGATATTTACACGATTATCCGAAGCAGCATGGACAGGCATACGATTATTTCAGATCCTGATCTTACGGATATCCTCGGCACAGAGCAGGATACGAGGGACTGGATCGAAAGCAGGTGGTAAGTTGAAAATTGTAATTGCAATCATCATGTTCAGCGCGATTGTGCTGTTTCATGAACTCGGGCATTTTCTTCTGGCGAAAAAGAACCATATTGTTGTGACGGAATTTTCCCTCGGAATGGGTCCGCGCATTTTCAGCACGGTGAAGGGGGAGACCAGGTATTCTATCAAGGCGCTTCCATTCGGCGGCTCCTGCATGATGCTGGGGGAGGATATGGAGGATACACAGCCCGGAAGCTTTTTGTCGGCCTCCGTCTGGGGGCGGATCAGCGTAGTTGCGGCCGGGCCGATATTCAATTTTATCCTCGCCTTCATTCTGTCGCTGGTCATTGTGGCACTGACCGGCACGAACCTTACCAGAATCTATGAAGTGCAGGAAGGAAGCGCGGCGTGGGATGCCGGTCTGCGCGAGGGGGATATCGTAACCTCGTATCAGGGCTATCATGTCGATCTGTGGGGGGACTATTATGCATACTGGTACCTGAATCCGCAGGACGGCAGCACGATTCATATGACGGTGGAGAGGGACGGGCAGAAGCACGACATCGTGTATCAGCCTGAAAGCGCGACCCGGTATCTGCTTGGAATGTACCGGAACAACGGCTCCATGGAAGTGACAGGACTGATGGAAGGCCTGCCCCTTGAGGAAGCAGGCGTCCGTGTCGGGGATGTGATCACATCGATCGGGGGCGTACCGATCTCGTCGGAGGAGGATTATCTTAAATATATCGAAGAGAACCCGCTCACCGAAGAGCCGATTTCCATCGAGTATATGCGCGACGGCCTGACCTATGAGGCGGAGATTGTGCCGGCGGCATCAGAGTATTACCTCAGCCAGTATTCCTGCGGCGCCGAGAATATCAAAGCGTCGGGCCTGAGCCTTTTGAAGTATGGCTTTCTGGAGATGAAATCCCAGATCCGGACGACATTCCTGAGCCTTTCGGAATTGTTTACGGGCGGCCTTGGGTTTAAAGATCTGAGCGGACCTGTCGGAATTGTGGATGCAATCGGGGAAACCTATGAAGAGAGCAGATCCGAGGGAGCAAAGGTTGTACTGGCCAATATGCTCTATATGGCAGTGCTCCTGTCGGCAAACCTGGGGGTTATGAACCTTCTGCCCCTTCCGGCACTCGACGGCGGACGGCTTTTATTCCTGCTGATCGAGGCCATAAGGCGGAAACCAGGGAACAGGCAGCTGGAAGGAGCAATCCATCTGGCGGGGATCGTGGTGCTGCTGGCGGTGATGGTGGTGATAATGTATAATGATATACTCAAACTGCTTTGAGGGTTTCTGCTTTCTTTTCTTTGTTTTTTTATTATAAGATTTCTGCGTGTGGGGACTTTTGTTTCGGGGAGGGGGCATGCTCAGAGTTGCGAAGCCCGCTGGTCTCCGCTCCGCTCCGGTCGGCGCTAAACGCGTGCCACTGGCACGCAGCGCCCCTCCCCGTACCCCTCCCCCATTGGGCACGCT
>CAMOXX010000103.1 GCA_946629475.1 uncultured Blautia sp.
AAAAACAATAGACAGAACCGGTGAAAAGAGCACCGGTCGAAAATATGGAGGATTATTATGAAGAAAAAAACTACTTTCAGCGTTATGATGCTTGCAGCGACAGTTCTTGGATGCGGAGTCTGCTCTGCAGCTGTTATTCCGGCAGAGGGTCCGGGACAGATTGGTTACAGCTCTGTTGTGCTGTGTGACGGCCTGACTTTACATGATGCACCTACTGCCGATTCAGCAGTTACAGAAATACTGCAGAGCAATGACAGGATTATTGTCATGGATGTGGAGAACAACTGGGCACAGGTTGTCCTGGGAGACTCTGAAGACTCGCTTTCCGGCTGGGTGGACATCTCTTATCTGGCAGTTGATCCTGCATGGTACCTGACGGAAGAGGACACCCCGATCTATGCGTGGGATGATACATCCGCACCGAAGGTTGCTGTTGTAGAAGATGAAACGTACCTTCCGATTTTAAAGGATAACGGCGACTGGCTCATTGTCAGCGTGAAAGGTGCATCAGGCTGGGTAAATGTTCCGAACCGGAACGATTCAGTAAGCATGGACACCGGGAAATCCGACACAACCAAGCCAAATAATGCCGGAAGCACTTCCGTCAGCAGCCAGCAGGCAGCTGACCAGGGAACCTGGTTCACCGTCATTTCCCGCGATGGGGACACAGTTTCAATCCATCACGCAGGCGGAGCTATGTATGAGGATGCCGATGGCAGAACATACGTAAAGCAGGATGAAGATGCTTTCTACTACTGCATTGCAACGGATATCACTTACGCCCTGGATGCGACCATGTGGACAGGCGAAGCTTTCGGTGAGAATGAATTCCCGGACTGGACAGGTGAAGACTTTGGCGAGAATGAGTTCCCGGATGATTACGATGATGATTATGACTATACAGGCGAAGATTATGGCGAAAACGAATTCCCGGATGATGTAGACGACTATGCAGCCGACATCTATGATGAGGATTTCGACTGATGATGCATAAAAATGGCAGCAGGCGGTTCTTTTGCGTGAGCAAAGAACCGCCTCTTTTTCATACATTGCAATCTTGTATGTTGCTATCTGACGCTGCTTTGATTATACTATGTCTGTCAGCAACTATTCAGAACCCTGCCTGTGTCAGACGACAGCGGGGAAACCCGGAACAGAGGAATAAATGAACTGTATTTTCAAAAATAATAATTCAAGAAGTACCATCCTTTTTCACATGATGCTTGCAGCCGTAAGTCTGTTTGTGAACGGCTTCGGGGTCTATCTGACCATCCAGGCAAATATTGGAGCCGGACCATGGGACGTTCTGAACCTGGGTCTGGCTAAAAGCACAGGCGTATTGTACGGGACGGCATCTATCGCTGTTTCACTTACGATTCTCGGCATAGATATAGCCCTGCGGGAGCCGATCGGAATCGCTATGTTCATTGATGCGGTTGTGGTGGGAAAGGCGGTTGATTTTTTTAACTGGATTGATGCCGTACCTTCCTGCAGGTCTCTGTGGACCGGGATTCCGGTTATGCTTACAGGCCTTTTTATTATGGCGTATACGCAGTACACATACATGATTGCATCATTGGGCTGCGGTCCCCGTGATACACTCCTGGTGGGGCTTGCCAAAAGAGCCGGAAGGATTCCGATTGGTGCAGTGAGCATTTGTCTGTTAAGCATGGCGACGTTCATAGGCTGGATTCTTGGAGGCCCTGTAGGCATCGGTACTCTGATCTGCGCGTTTGCGACAGGACCGATCATGCAGGCCGCATTTAAAACCGTTCATTTTGATGCTACAGGGATAAGGCACCAGAGTATCAGAGAATCCGCAAGAGTGCTTTTTATATAATGCAATGCAAAAAGTCCTGCACCCACACAAACTTACTTGCGTGGGTGCAGGGCTTTTGGATTTGTAATCTGTTTTTGTTTCAATCTTTATGTACTGTAACTGTCATGGTTCCGTACTGATCGGGAGTATGAAGCTCTTCGGCGGAGTCAAAGCTGTATCCGTCCGGCAGCTGCAGGATGTTGATATGATATGCATACGGCTCGCCGCTGAAAGTGATAACACCTTTCTCATCCGATTTTACAAGGTTGCATGCGCTGTCGGTGCAAAGAGTTGCGTTCACATCGGCAACCGGATTGCCGTCCTGATCAACAACATTAATGATGTATTTGTCTGCTGCTTTGTCTGCGCGGGCAGCTGTCTTTTTTACGGAAAGTTCCTGTGTGTCCGCTGCATTTGCATCTGTGCTGTTCTCAAGGAAGAAATCGAAAAATCTTCCATAGTAGTTGACAAGTGCTGCTTCGACAGGCTGGCCAAGGAGCACGCCGTCTCTGTTGACAAAGTAGCTCGTCGGTGTTGCCTCGATCTCAACTGCATTGTCGAGGTCTGAGTTCTGCACCAGTGTAACAAAGCTGTAGTCGCTCGTAAGCTCGGAAGCACGATTGATTGTATCGTCGTTGACAGTATCAATGCAGTAGGTGACGACCTGGCAGCCTTTGTCAGCATACTCGTCTGCAAGCTTCTGCAGCTCGGGGAGCTCCTCAACACAGGGATAGCATCCTGTCTGCCATACATTGACCATCGTGACGTCTGCCTGACCGAACAGTGAAGCGCTGTCAATCTCGTTTCCGTTCAGGTCTTTGGTTGTAAACTCAATTTTTGTTCCGGGTTCGGGTCCGATGGATGAAACCGCGCCGATCTCTTCAAGCTCGCTCATGAAATCCGGCTGCGGAAACTGTGATTTTTCATCGGCCATAGCCGCTGCTGCAAAAGAAAGTGTCATTGTAAGTGTAAGTCCTGCGATAATTGCTTTTTTCATTTCTATATCCTCCAAATATGATATTTTTTTTTAAGTTTTTTACTGATGCCTCTGCATCAGCTCCACATATACATACGCGCCTTGTGCGAACTATCCACTCGGAGATGTGGA
Source organism: uncultured Blautia sp. (assembly GCA_946629475.1). Taxonomy (GTDB): domain Bacteria; phylum Bacillota; class Clostridia; order Lachnospirales; family Lachnospiraceae; genus Blautia_A. The sequence continues at coordinate 2,928 of CAMOXX010000103.1, forward strand.
AAAAGTATAGAAATTCTTTTTTAATAATTTGCGTGGTTTTTTCTTCATTTCTTCGTATACATACGTGTAGCAAACAGACAGCCGGGAAAGAGTCCGGTTGTTTCAAAAAAAAGATGAAAGACCAGGAGGGTTATAAAAATGTTAAAAAAAGGATTAATGGTTGCAGCAATGATGTGCATGTTCAGTATGGCATCTGTGATGTGTGTGCAGGCTGAGGAAGCTCAGACAGAGGAAGCTGCGGCAGAAACAAATGAAGCCGCAGAGGAGACGGAGGCAGCAGCTTCCGAGCAGGCTGAGTTCAAATGGGATGAGAAGATGCAGCAGATGTTTGTTAATGACGGATTTGCCGGTACCATTTATGATATTGACGCACTCAGCATGGAAATTCTGGTTCCGGAAGGAATGGAGAAGAGGCAGCCTACCGACGAGGAGAAGGAAAAGGATACCATTCTGGTATTTGAAAACACAGAGACAGAGCAGAAGATCGAACTGGTACTCGGCGCTGTCGGTGATTGCAAGAGCCTCGATGAAGTTAAGGCCTTTATCGAAGAAAGCGTCCCGGGAATCGTGATCACCCCGACCAAAATTAACGAGTATGACACGCTTGTTTATGGAAGCGAGGAGACAAACTCCATGTGCGTATTGATCGGCGCCGGTGATGCCGGTTTCCTGCGGGTGATCTGCCGCCCGATCGATACACCTGAGATGAGCAGCCTGTTCTCATATGTAGCAGCATCCATCCAGGAGATGAAAGACTGATAATAAGGCGAAGCACTTGCTGCGGAGCCTGTCCGGATACATGATCGAAATTTGTCTGAAATGCAAGCATTTCATTCGATTTTCTGATCATGTCCCTGGGGTGCTGAACAGTTACAAATGGAAGTAGCAGCCGTTCCGGTTTTGAATGACCGGGCGGCTGTTTCTTTGCATGTCCGCGCATTTTTAAAGCAATAATATTGACGTTCAAAGTCGAAACTGATATATTGAACCGGAGAAAAAAACGGAGGCATAAAGAGGGACTCAGATGAAAAAGATCAGGAATATTGTGATTGGCGGAATCGAGAATAAGGTTTTTAATCTGGTTCTGATAACGATCATTTTGATGGTGGGGGCATTCACCGCCGTGGTCATGTACCAGTCCGGCAAGCTGAACCGCCTTGTGGATGAATCCAATGAGAAACAGCAGGAGGCCATCAAGGAAATATCCGGTCAGACCATGGACAGTATCATCAACGGAACAGTCGTGAGGACAACGGGACTGGAGGCATACATTGCCAATGGGCTTTTTGAGGAGGTTTCCGAGGCTGTGGAGCTGATGGCTGATTACGCGCAGACCCTTTTTTCAGATCCGGAAGCTGTTGAACCCCAGAAAGTGGATCCGCCGAATCCATCTCAGGACGGCAGGACTGTGACGCAGCTGCTCAGTGCGGAGGGGGTTGATCCTTCGGATCCGGCGCTGCAGGACGAAATCGGTGTGGCAGCCAACATGTCCGGCTTTATGACCGCGCTTTTCAATAATATGGAGGTGAATTCCTGCTTTATCGGCCTTCCGAGCGGCATCTTCCTGATCACGGATGCGCAGCCCGGCAAAAAGTATTCATACGACGGATTTCTTATGCCCATCAATGTGACCGAGAGACCCTGGTATACCGGCGCTGTGGAAGCGGAGGGACTGTATTTTACCGATGTGCAGACCGATAACTTTACCGGAGAAATCGGGATCTGCTGCTCCATGCCGGTGTATGTGGATGGAAAGCTGGCGGCAGTGGTGGGATCGGATCTGTTTCTGGACAGTATGCAGGACGGTGTTGCGTCCCTGGAAGAGGATTCGGGCTTTGTCTGTGTCATCAATCAGGACGGACGTGTCATCTTTTCGCCAAAGACAGACGGAGCCTTCAGTGTGTGGAAATCCAGCGATGCACCGGATCTGAGGGAGTCGGAGGATGAAGAGCTTGCTGAGTTTGTAAAGGCAGCCCTTCAGGGAGATACCAATGTACATCTGGTTCAGGCAGAGGGTAAAGAATGGTACATGGCTGCTTCGCCCCTCAGCACTGTTGGCTGGGTAGTGGTCCGGCTGATTGACAAGGAAATGACCGATATGCCCATGCAGATGATGCAGGAGCAGCACAATGGAATCGTGGCGGAGTCCAGACAGACTTACCGGGCCAATCTCTCCAAGGCAAGAACCATGATCCTTGTTCTTCTTGTTCTGATCTGCGTGCTTGGCATATCAGCTTCCCTGTATGTATCCAAAAGAATTGTAAAGCCTCTGAACACGATAACAAAGAGGATCGGATCTCTGGGAGGAGATCATATACAGTTTCAGATGGAGGATGTTTACAGAACAGGGGACGAGATCGAGGTCCTGGCAGAATCCTTTGCGAATCTTTCCGAAAAGACTGTTCAATATATGGAGCAGATTAAAAGAGTGACCGCGGAGAAAGAGCGGATTGATGTGGAGCTTTCGATGGCAAAAGCCATTCAGGCGAGCCAGCTGCCGAACATCTTCCCTGCTTACCCGGAACGGGATGAATTTGATATTTATGCGACCATGAAGCCGACCAAAGAGGTGGGCGGCGACTTTTATGATTTCTTCTTCAGCGATCCGGAGCATCTCTGTATGGTAATCGCTGATGTATCCGGAAAGGGAATCCCGGCGGCTCTCTTTATGATGATTGCCAAGACCCTGATCAAAAACCGTGTGCAGGGAGGCGAAAGCCTGGGCGAGGCCATTACCAACGTGAACAACCAGCTCATGGAAGGAAACGATATGGACATGTTCGTTACAGCGTGGATCTGCCAGATTGATTTGGAGACCGGAAAGGGTACCGCCCTGAACGCCGGCCATGAGCATCCGGCACTGAGACGGAAGGGCGGCAAGTACAAGCTGGTACAGTACAGGCACCACCCTGCAGTTGCTGTCATTGAGAACATGCCCTTCCGGGAGCATGAGTTTCAGCTGTATCCCGGCGACAGTATTTTTGTTTATACAGACGGTGTCCCGGAGGCAACAGATCGGAGTGATGAACTCTTTGGAACAGACCGGATGCTGGAAGCCCTGAATAAGGATCCGGATGCAACATTGCGGAATACATTGAAGAACGTATCTGACGCCATCGGAACCTTTATTGACGGAGCAGGGCAGTTTGATGATATAACGATGTTGAGTTTTACCTATAATGGGCCGCAAGAGTAATCTCGGACTCTATTGTGAACTTGTGTTCGTGGTTTCTATACTGTTTTGTATTATTCGGGATTGTGAAGTGTTTTACCATGCTTCACAGTCCCGTTTTTATGTGTTGGAATCATGAAATACAAGTAACTGTTCAGAACCCATTCATTCGGAATGCTTTCAGGATTTATAACTGAAAAAGATATTGTAATGCGTGATCTTATAGATTACTGCGGGGTAGAGCGCTCAACACTGTATCGCGGGTTTTCAATTCTTAGATTTTTTCCGGGCAGGTCATATCATCCATATCGGAAGGATATATGTATTTTTGTCTATTGCTGATATTGTTTCTCTTAAGCAGAAAATTGCCCCGGTGCCTCTTGGTACCGAGCCCTTGTCTAAAATGCGGAAGGCAGATACAAGCTCATTTCCGGGATTCGTACTCTTTTTAATTTCAATCGGATGCAGTTCTCCATCACTCTCGAATACCAGATCTATTTCATGGGCATCTTTATCGCGGTAATAGTGCATGAGACATTCCCTGGCATTATTCAGCCATGTTTTACGTATTTCCGCAACAGTATAGTTCTCCAGTACAGCTCCGTTGATTGCTCCGTTCTGCAGAATTTCAGGACTTGAATACTTTGTCAGGTATGCAACCAGTCCGGTGTCAAAGAAGTACATTTTTGGTGTTTTAACAGTACGCTTGAGCAGATTGTTGGAATAAGGACGAAGGTAGAAAATCACCTCGGATTTTTCCAATATCTGCAGCCATCTCTTTGCGGTATCATCTGATACGCCAACATCTGAAGCGATGTCATGAACATTCAGCAGCTGTCCGACGCGGCAGGCTGCTGCCCTGATGAAATCTGCAAAGAGAAGTTTATCTACCCCGGGAACCATATCTGAGACATCCCTGTTAATATAAGTCTGGATATACGAGCTGTAAAATACATCCCGATCACGGAACTTTCCACTTCGATGACCGGGCATACTTCCGTTCCATATGCGATTATACATTTCAGCAGGGGAGCAAGGTGTCAGGTGTTCTTTTCGGGAATGGATCTTTTCGATTGTCAGGGATAAAGGCTCTGACCAGCCATCTCCATACATCTCGGCCTGTGACAGGGATGACATGTGAACAATAGCTGCTCTGCCGGCCAATGACTCCTGAGCAAGTTCCATCAATTGAAATGCCTGAGAACCTGTCAGCCAGAAATCACCTGGAGCAGCCCCATTGTCAGCTTTGATCTTAATATAAGAAAACAGTTCAGGTGCATACTGTATTTCATCAATAAGCACGGGAGCCGGATGAAGCTCCAGAAAGAGACCGGGGTCATTCTTTGCAAGTCTTCGGTTCTCAACATCATCCAATGTAACTTTCTGTCGGGGTGAGCCCTCCATCAGATGTTCTAACATGGTTGTTTTTCCAACCTGACGCGGTCCGATCAGAAGCAGGCAGCTGTAGTCTTCACTGATTTCAAGTATTTTTCTTTCAAGTGTTCTTTTAATATATTTCATAGATTCGGCCTCCGGCTAAAATACGATTCAATCTTATTTTAGCCGAAGACAATCAAATTATCAAGTAGTTTTGCAACAGTTACAAATACATACTTGTTCTGCCACAAAAATGCCACAAAACCAGATGTAGACTTTTGGATTTTGTGTAGTATAATAATCACAGGCAAACGATATGAGAGTTACAAAGTGATCTCAAAACGAAAACCCCGGAGGATGCGACCCTCTGGGGTTTTCTCGTACCGTTTTGGTCAAGGTGGTATTATGCCTTAGGCTGTCCCCTGACTTTTATTTTTTCAGGTCCTCGATCCTTCCGAGGATCATTTTTTCGTTATACAGGAAGAACAGGCTTGCGCCGATCAGGCAGGTGATGGTCGCGATCAGTGCGGTCTGACGGTAGCTGCCCGCGGTTTCGGACACGGTCACGGAGGTGAAGACCACCAGTGCAAGTGCCTGGCCCATCTTGAAGGCGAAGGTGCGGGCCGCAAAGAACATGCCGCTTCGGTCTTCGCCGGTCTCCAGGCGGCTCAGCTCAGCCACGTCGGCTACGCAGGCCTGGGGCAGAATTCCGAGGATCGCCATCGGGACGGCGGCGCACACTGCGACGATAAAGCCCCAGTAAAGACCTTTTCCGCAGAGGAAGGTGATCAGGAATACGACCGAGTAGGCGAAGAATCCTGTGATGATCAGCTTCTTCTTGCCGACCTTCGGTGCCAGCTTATTGACGACCGGATAGAGAAGGACGCTGATAAAGGTCATGGTGGCTGTCAGAACGAAGGTCCATTTATCCTCGATCTCCATAAGCTTGGTCTCGTAGAATGCAAGGCCGGTCTGGAAAAGCGTCAGGGCAAAGAAGTAAATCACATCACTGTAGACAAACCGGCGGAACTGGCCGTTCTGGAATGTCTTGAGCAGGGAGGAAAACGGCTTTGTATGACTCGGTTTGCTGTCGATGTAATCGCGCTCCTTGATGTAGAAGGACGGAATCAGCATGGCAGCGCAGGCGACAGAGGCCATGATGGCGACCGCCAGCCGGATCGATCCTTTCTGTCCGGCAAATCCTTCCAGCATTCCGGCAATGTTGGGAAGCATGAAGGAGAGGCTCTGGCCGACGATAAATGTGAATGAAATGTAGGTCGATACGTTGATGCGGTGCTCCTGTGTGTCCCCGAGTTCGGCGATCAGCGCATTGTACGGCGTGCAGAAGATCGTCATGAACAGGTAGAAGACCATCAGCAGGACAAAGAGGAATACATCATTCACAACGATGTTCCCTGTCTGCGGAAGTACAAACAGGAGGATGGTAACTGCCGCGAAAGGGATTGCTATGGCGCGCATGAAGGGGATCCGGCGTCCGCCTTTGTAGGAACTGCCGTCTGACCATCCTGCAATCAGTGGATCGGTGATGGCGTCGAAGATTCGACCGACGGCGAGGACTAAGCCGAACAGGGTCAGCTTGAACAGAATCGGATCCTGCGTGATGCCGGAGGCAAAGATTCCGGTGTTGGGGTTCTGAGCGTCGGGGCTTCCGGTGTAGTAGTACACCATCCAGTTGGATACGATGCCGGAGAGAAGGCTCCAGCCGAACTGTCCTATGGCGAAGATCCACAGTAGTTTGTTGGTGATTTTCTTCATGGGAAGGTTTCCTTTCT
>CAMOXX010000104.1 GCA_946629475.1 uncultured Blautia sp.
TTCCAGCCTTCTGATGTTTTGAGTACTGATTACACGACTTTTAGGATAGATACAGCTCACAGTCCGGGCGGTCCTGCCATTGTTCAGCGATCCGGACGGAAGCGTCCCCGCCCAGCGCGCGGTCATCTCTGCTCCCGATCACCAGAGCCGGACATTCAACCCTTTTCAGGTCATCCAGAATGTCGAAGCCCTGTATGCCCTCTGTCAGGATGACAAAGCGGCTGAGATCCTCTTTCGTGACCGCTTTCGCGGTATTCAGCAGCAGCTCTCTGGACATTTCAAACACCGGCTGCGGATACAGGGCTTTTCCGAAGGCGAGAAGCAGCCGTTCTGCATCTCCGTCCTTCGCCATGCGGATCATTTCTTCCCAGAATCCGTACGTCGCTGCACTCACACGGGCTGACGAGGAGCCGATTACCATCCGGCGGACAAGTTCCGGATGCTCGATTGCAATCTCCATCGCCAGCATGCCTCCCTGTGAAGCGCCGAAAATACACACCGGCGCTCCGTGATTCAGGACTTTTATTACCTCGGCTGAGTCCTGCGCCATCTCAAGGATGGAGTAGGAAGAAGGGAGCTCGTTCCTTCTTTCCAGAACATAGACCGTAAAGTCCTCTGTCATCGGCCGGTAGGCTCTGGCAATTGTTTCTGCAGAGCCGAGCACCCGCTGCACGCTGAGCCCCGGAAGGATCACCAGATTCTCCGTACCGTGCCCGAACCGGCAATAATCCATTGTAAATGTATCCGTTTTGATTGTGCCAATCTTCATATTCCTTCAATCTGTCCTTCTATATCAACAGCGGGGACGGCTGCGACAGGACCGTCCCCACTGTATACAATACGCAAACAACCACTTTCCCCACCTTATGACACTGCGTCATGGAAGGCAGGAATGCTCTCTGATCTATCAGTCAAGCACCATCTTCACGCCGCCGTAGATGCCCGCATTGTTGCCGAGTGTTGCGAGCCTGAACTCAACATCCCTGGATGCATGGAACGCGTACAGCTTGTAGTATTCTTTGATTTTTTCAGTAATGCATTCGCCGGCTTTGGACATGCCGCCGCCGATAACAAATGCCTGCGGGTCTACTACGCAGCTCACGAGAGCGAGGCCTTTTCCGATGATTCTGCCCCATTCGTCCGAAATCTTAACCGCAACCTCATCGCCCTTTTTCACCTCATCCCACAGGATCTTGGAATTCAGGTCCATCGTAAGGGCTGTCTTCTCATCCGGATGTGCCGCAAGGTATCTCTTTGCGACACGTACGATTCCGTTGGCGGAGGTATACTGCTCGAGGCATCCCTTCTTGCCGCAGCCGCAGGTTTCCTCTTCCTCTTCATTGATGGTCATATGGCCGATCTCGCCTGCTGCCCCGTTGGTTCCCGGAAGGATATGTTCATTCAGGATAATGCCGCCGCCGACGCCGGTTCCAAGGGTAACCATGACAATATCCTTGTAGCCTTTTCCGCCGCCCTGCCACATTTCGCCGAGGGCCGCAATGTTGGCATCGTTTCCGGCTTTTACCTTAAATCCGGTAAGGCTTCCCAGCTCCTTCTCCACGTTGAAGAAGCCCCAGCCCAGGTTTGCGCACTTGAGAACATTGCCGGCTTCGTCCACCGGTCCGGGAACACCCATGCCGATGCCTTCCACATCGTCAGCTGAGATGTTCATCTCCTCCAGCTTCTTCTTGACAGATTCCGCGATATCGCCGAGTATCAGGCTGCCGCCGTTCTCCGTCCTGGTCGGGATCTCCCAGGTTTCCATGAGTCCGCCTGCCGTTGTGAACAGTCCGATCTTGACTGTTGTTCCGCCGATATCAACACCAAAAGCATATTCCTTCATGATTCTTCTCCTCTCGAATAGATGCATCCCGGAGCCTGTGTTCCGGGTGTGACCGGGCCCTTATTGCCTTATGTGGACATTATAGCATATTCCTCCCGTTGAAACATCCTTTCTTGTGCAATTTTACCTTCTTTTTTTGACATTTTTTGCAGATATATCTGCTGAGATATATATAATGGGTTCTTAACAGTTACGAAACTTTATCATTTACTATCAAATCAAACTGTGATATCATATTTTTATACAAAAAGAGAGCACGCAAAGCATTATGTTTTGTATGCTTCTGATACTTCTCGTCTAATTCAGACAGAATCGAGGTGCAATATGCTGAAAAAATGGAATCCGGAAGAAAAACCCGAGGCAGAACAGATGAAAGAACGCCTCGACGCCGCCAGGGCTCGTCTCTATGAGCTTCAGATGCAGATCAAGGATCACAAAATTCCTGTGCTGGTGCTGTTCGAGGGATGGGGCGCCGCAGGCAAAGGCGGTGTGATCGGCAAAGTCATCAAAAACATCGACCCGCGTTTCTTCAAAGTGGCCACCATGACGGCTCCCACGGAGGATGAGCTGCGCAAGCCCTTCCTCTATCGTTACTTTAAGGAAATCCCGGAGCAGGGCAAGTTTACTTTCCTGGATTCCGGCTGGATGCAGGAGACCACCCGCGATGTGCTGAACCACCGGCTCAAGGATGATGCCTATGAGCTCCGGATCGACAGCATCCGCAGGTTCGAGCGTCAGCTCACCGACAATGGCTATCTGCTGCTCAAATTCTTTATGCATATTGATCAGAAGGAGCAGTCCGGCAGGATGAAGCGCCTCCTTGAGAATGAGGACACCGCCTGGAGAGTCTCCGAAGAGGACCAGTGGGAGAACGTCCACTACAAAGAATGCCGTAAGGTCTTTGACAAATACATATCTGATACCAACGCGTCCTCCTCTCCATGGTATATCGTCGACGCGAAGAGCCGCAAGTGGGCCGAGCTTCAGGTTCTCGAGACACTGGTGCAGAGCATCGAGGTGGCAATGCAGAACAATGCCCACAGCGTTCCGATCCTGCAGAATGTCTTCCCGCTGGTAAAGATGCCGAAGCTCGCGGATGTGGAGCTTGAGGGCAAGGTGATGACCGATGAGGAGTACAAGACCGAGCTGAAAGCGCTCCAGGCCCGCCTCGGTGAGCTCCACAACATCATTTACCGCAAAAAGATTCCGGTAATCATCACTTATGAGGGATGGGACGCAGCCGGAAAGGGCGGCAACATCAAGAGGATCACCGGCGCGCTCGACCCGCGTGGATTTGAGGTTCACCCGATCGCCAGCCCGGAGCCGCATGAAAAAGCCCGCCATTATCTGTGGCGCTTCTGGACCCGCCTCCCGAAGGACGGACACATCGCAATCTTCGACCGCACATGGTACGGCCGCGTCATGGTGGAGCGTCTGGAAGGCTTCTGCAGCGAGAACGACTGGAAGCGTGCCTACAATGAGATGAATGAATTCGAGAAGGAGCTGACCGACTGGGGCGCAGTCGTCATCAAATTCTGGGTCCATATTGACAAGGATACACAGCTCCAGAGATTCACAGACCGTCAGAACAACCCCGAAAAGCAGTGGAAGATCACGGATGAGGACTGGCGGAACCGTGAAAAATGGGATGCCTACGAGGGGGCCATCAATGAGATGCTCCAGAAGACCAGCACCCGGTACGCACCGTGGTACATTCTGGAATCCGTCGACAAGAAATATGCCCGGATCAAAGCTCTGAAGATTGTGATCGAGCAGATCGAAAAAGCCCTGAAATAACCAAAACAAGGGGACGGTCCTTTCGGACCGTCCCCTGATTATTGTTACTCCTCAAACGGAATGACTGCTCCATCGTAGGTATCATTGATGAACTGCTTGATCTCATCGGATTTCAGAACATCAACCAGAGCCTTGATGGCTTCGCTGTCTTCATTTCCTTCATAGACAGCAATAACGTTTACATATGTCTTCGCAGCCTCGGAATCGCTGGTTTCATATGCAAGGGCATCTTTCCCAACAGAGAATCCTGCTTCCAGAGCATAGTTTCCGTTCAGGACCACGTATGCTGTCTCCTCGACAACACGGGCAACCTGAGCAGCTTCCAGCTCAACGATCTCGATGTTGTTCGGGTTTTCCTCGATATCGTTTACTGTCGCCTCAAGTCCGGCGCCTTCCTTCAGGGTGATAATGCCGTTGTCCTGAAGCAGAAGGAGGGCTCTCGCCTCGTTGGTTGTATCATTCGGTACAGCGATGGTGTCGCCCTCAGCCAGATCGTCCAGGCTGTCCTTGGTTCCCGGATAGATTCCAAACGGCTCATAATGGATGCCGCCGGCATTGACCAGGTGGGTTCCCTTTTCCTCGTTGAAGCTGTTCAGATAGGGGATATGCTGGAAATAGTTCGCATCAAAATCGCCGCTCTCTACCACTTCGTTCGGCTGAACATAGTCGTCAAATACGGTAACCTCAAGCTTGTATCCCTGCTCTTCCAGAATCGGTGCTGCCTGCTCCAGAATTTCCGCATGGGGTGTCGCAGAAGCCGCTACAGTGATTGTAGTGTCATCCTCCGCAAACGCCATTGTTCCGCCGAGGCTCAGTGCCAGTGTTCCTGTAAGAACCGCCGCGATCAGTTTTTTCATGTTTGTTTCCTCCTTTTGTGTTGAATAAATCTATTTCAGAAACATCTCTTTGATAAACGAGATGATTCCGATCCCTGCACAGACTGCGATGAGGACGGTAAGCACGACAAAGATGACAAGTGTCACCACTGTCATGGCATTCCCCTTACGCCTGTCAAAATGGTTCGCGATCATCATTCCGTAAGTCTGGAAGAGCTGGAAAAGGATGATCAGCAGCGCAACCGTCACAAACATCACATCGTACTGATACCGGTTATAGCCGTAACGCACGGCAATATCTCCGAGGCCGCCGCCTCCGACCGTACCGGCCATAGCTGAATATCCGAGAATCGTCCCCATCGCGATGGTCGCGTTAATGATCAGGGAAGTTTTCCCTTCCACCAGCAGCACCCTCGTGATAATCTGCCAGTTGCTGGCTCCCATTGACCGGGCCGCCTCAATCACGCCGGCGTCAACCTCCTTCAGGGAGGACTCCACCATTCGCGCGATAAACGGGATTGCCGCGATCGTCAGCGGGACAATCACCGCCGTGGTTCCGTAGCTTCGGCCCACCAGGACCCTCGTAAAGGGGATCAGAAGGATCAGAAGGATCAGGAACGGGATGCTTCGGACAATATTCGCAATCACATCGAGGACTTTATAAATTACCGCGTTCGGTCTCAGCCCGTCCTTGTCCGTCACAGTCAGGGCAACCCCCATCGGAAGCCCGAAAAGATATCCGATCGCGGTGGAAACCAGTGTCATGTAGATCGTTCCCCAGATTCCCTCGGTCAGCATTTTTCCATACTGTGCCCACCATTCGGGGATTGATGACGGCATCTGGGTTGCCGCTGTCAAGAATGTCATTGTGTTAAGCATACTCCGGCGCCTCCCCTACTTCAAGTCCATGATCACAGAGATACTGCTTCATGGCTTCGGTTCGCGGATTGTCCTTCTTGAACTGAAGGATCATCTCACCTTTCGCCACGCCTCCCACATTTTTGGTGTCGGCCTTGAGAATGTTCACCGGCTCACCGAATGTCAGAACCAGATTTGAGATCACGGGTTCAAACGCCGAGTTCGCCGAAAAGACGATCCGGATAATCTCTCCGTTGTTGATCTCGTCCTGGATTTTGTTCATCGATTTCTCCGCGTCGGTCCCGCTGTCCTGACGGATCAGCTCTCTCGCAACGCTGGTTTTCGGGTGGGAAAAGATTTCCGACACCGAGCCCTTTTCTACGACAACTCCGTCCTTCAGGATCGCCACATGCTCGCAGATCTCACGCACAACGGACATCTGATGCGTAATGATGACGATCGTGATTCCGAATTCCCGGTTGATCTGTTTTAAAAGGGCGAGGATCGATGACGTTGTCTGCGGATCCAGCGCGCTTGTCGCCTCGTCGCAGAGGAGGATCTTCGGGCTGGAGGCCAGGGCTCTGGCAATCGCAACCCTCTGCATCTGTCCGCCGGAGAGCTGTGCCGGGTAGGCTTTCTTTTTTTCGAGAAGGCCGACGATATTCAGCAGCTCCTCCGCCCTTTTATGGGCCTGCTCCTTTTTCTGCCCCTGAATGTAGAGAGGGAAGCAGACATTCTCAATCACGGATTTCTGCATCAGCAGGTTGAAATGCTGAAAGATCATACCGATGCTCTCACGCTGTTTCCGAAGTTCCTTTTCCGTAAAATCGCCCAGTGCCTTCCCTTCAATCAGGACACGCCCCTCTGTGGGCACCTCCAGATAGTTCATGCACCTTACAAGTGTGCTTTTTCCGGCTCCCGACATTCCTATGATGCCGTAGATGTCGCCGGAGCTGATTTCGAGATTCACATCCTTCAGCGCTTCGACCCTTCCGTCCTTGGAAGGAAAGGTTTTACTGAGATGCTCAACGATAATTTCCGACATGTTTCTTCCTTTCCGTTATTTTTCGGCCGCGATAAGATTCCGGAGCGCTCCGATGCCCACGCGCACCGCGAGATCTGTATCATGCACGAGCGGATTGTCCATTCCCCTCTTCTGGCGTTCCTGGTTTGCGACTACCAGAAAAGCGGATCCGCAGCGCACCTTCAGGGAATTGGCAACGATAAACAGGGCAGCCGACTCCATCTCGGATGCCTTGCATCCCATTCTCAGCCATGCCTCCCACTTGTTCAGCAGTTCATAGCTCACAGGCTTCGTCTCCGGGCTGTGCTGCCCGTAAAAGGAATCCTTGCACTCCACCACTCCGGTGTGATAAGGCGCCCCGAGCTTCTTTGCGGAGCTGACGAGGGCATTTACGACCTCATAATCTGCTACAGCAGGGTATTCGATCGGCGCGTATTCCCTGCTCGTGCCTTCCATCCGGATCGCTCCGGTGGCGATCACAATGTCTCCCCCTTTGACATCCAGGTCCATTCCGCCGCAGGTCCCGACACGGATGAATGTGTCAGCGCCTGCCTGCACCAGCTCCTCCATCGCTATGGATGCGGAGGGCCCGCCGATTCCTGTGGAAGTCACCGATACCTTTACACCGTCCAGCGTGCCGGTGTAAGTTACAAACTCGCGGCTGTCGGCAATCTTTACCGGATCGTCAAAATACTGCGCAATCTTCACACAGCGTTTTGGGTCGCCGGGGAGAATCACATACCTCCCTACTTCGCCTTCCGCAACCTGAATATGATAAAATCTGCCATTATCTGAGTACAGCACTTTTTGTCCCTCCTTTACCCTTTTTATGGTACTGTTCAGCACCGAATGAATGGGTTCTGAACCGTTTCACTCCCGTCCGTATTGCGGGCTCAGAGCTCTTCCGTCCCGTTTGCCGTCACAATGCAGCCGGTATATTCCTTCCCGTCTGCTGTGAGTACGACCCCTTCCGGGACATACACACTTGCCTCGTCCCTGATCTCGAGGCTGCTGATCACGGATGTCCCGCTTACATTCCAGACCGCGTCTCCGGTCAAAACCATCCGGAGCGTGTTCGCCCCGTTATCATGGATCATATTCGCAACCTGGCCGATGCTGAAATATTCATCGATCGTAAAATCTGTGTTCTGGTATTGTTCCGCAAAAGCTTCGGCCTCCGCTGGATCTTCAAACGCGAATCCGCCGTTTTCCTTCACGACGCAGGAACCGTCATATGTCACATGGACTGCACTTGTGGATGCGGCTGCTCCGTCCAGAACAGCTCCTTCGCCCAGATTGACGGTAAGAGCGCTTCCCTTCAGCCCATCGGAGCCGGAGGCATTGTAAATATTGCCGCTGTAGATTCCGTTTGTGAAAGTGAAGGTCTGCTCTTCGCTGCCCTGTTCTGCTTCTTCCGTGCGGAATCCGGCCTGTTCCGTATGATACGGAATGAAGTTCTGTCTTCCTCCGTTTGTGTTCTCAACGTCATCCGGATCCATCATTCCGCCGTTTGTCGTATCGTCATTGTCCATGACCTGGATCAGGACTCCGCCGTTCGAGATTTCCGCCTGATCCGCCGTTACTGTCAGCGCCTCGTTCGATGACCCTGTTTTTACCAGGAATGAAGTCCAGCCGGAATCCACGATCGTTCCTTTTTCAAGGATAATGTTGTTTTCTCCCTGATGAGCCATAAACCCGAAGGTGTCGGAGTGGATTTCCGTGACCTTATCCTCTTCGGCTGTGTATTCCGCGGTCACATCTCCGGACGCGTTTTTCAGCTCATAGGTTTTGCCCTTCTCCAGGGAGGTATAGACACCGGTTCCTCCTGTGAATACCGCCGCGTAGGTGCCGACATTCATCACAGTTCCCGCGAAGGTTTCTGCTGCATTTCCGATTACATATGTTCCATATCCGGATCCGTTATTCACCGTATAAGGATTGTCGGCCGTCTCCTTAATCTGGCCGCCCTCCGCCTGCAGAGGATGTTCGCTCTCGTTTGAATTGCCGAGCGTGAGGGTCGAGTTGTAAACATTCAGGGACATGTCGCCGCCTGAATCGGTGGACAGCACCGCCCATGCTCCTGCACTGGCCGATGAATCGATAACATTCGTGGTTGTTTTGTCCCCCATCATGTTGCTGGCCCGGGAGGTTCCCATGATCCCGAGGATCCAGGGAGGAGCAGCCATCAGTGCCTGATCCGGCGTGTTCAGGTAGTCTGCATGCAGCACACCGCCCTCTGATGTCAGTTCACATCCTCTCAGCGTAACCGCTGCCCCATCGTCCGCAAAAAGCGGCATCGCGGCAACCCCTGCTGTGTGAAGCACAGAGTCCTCGACCGTCACCTGCGCATTGCTTCCAAATGCGGCAATCGCTGATCCTTTTCCCGAAAAATCGCATGTATCCGTGCCATCCGCCTCGGTCAGCATCTCGATCAGGGCGCCGGAGATGGTGTAGGGGGTATTATAAATCAATATTCCGTTATGTCCGGATTCGCTGTCAATGATAGTAACATCCAGAGCCTCTGCTCCGTCGTACGTTCCGGAGGCGACCCGCTCTTCGGCGGATTTTTCATCGTCAATCCCGGCTTCGGTCACAAAGAGCGCAGCGTCGTATGCGTAATCGTCGCCTTCGTCCGAAGCTGCGTCCTGCCCTCCGGATGTCCAGGATCCGAGGATTCGTTCAGAATCACCATCTGCACCGGTGCTCATCTGCTCTCCGGGCATTCCCTCGGGAGGTTCTCCACCGGGCTTCGGCCCGCCTTTCATTCCGCCTCCGGGCATTCCTTCCGGTGGTTCTCCATCGGGCTTCGGCCCGCCTTCCATTCCGCCTCCGGGCATCCCTTCCGGCGGTTCTCCATCGGGCTTCGGCCCGCCTTCCATTCCGCCTCCGGGCATCCCTTCCG
>CAMOXX010000105.1 GCA_946629475.1 uncultured Blautia sp.
TGTCCTTAACAGTGCTGATTTTCATCCATCCAGCCCCTCATCAATCCGCGTATTTGGCCAGAATGTCATCGACATCCTTCTCGGTAATACGGCCGTATACATCTTCGTTTACCATCATAACCGGCGCAAGGCCGCATGCACCTACACACCTTGCCGCGTTCAGAGAAAACTTGCCGTCAGGAGTACATTCTCCCTCACCGATACCAAGCTTTTCCTGGATTCTTTCGTAAATCTTGCCCGACCCCTTAACATAACAGGCCGTGCCAAGACAGACAGAAATGTTATATTGTCCTTTCGGGGAAAGGGCAAACTGCGCATAGAATGTTGCCACTCCATAAACCTTCTCAAATGGCACATTCATCCCTTCCGCAATAGCATTCTGTACTTCATATGGCAGATATCCGTAGATATCCTGAGCCTTCTGCATGACAACCATAAGGTTGCTGGAGTCATGCTTGTTCTCATCGATGACCTTCTGAAGCGCGAGTGCCTGTTCTTCCGTTCCTCTGAAAGGAACTTTGCTGGCTACTTTCTTCATTCAATTACCTCCTGATGCTTTTACTGTTGCAATTACAAAAAAACCAAACCGCCTTCAAGAGGGCATACTACACCCCTTGAAATAACAGTTTAACCACATTTCATTATACACACAGCAGTCTTTTCTGTCAATGTAATCACGCAAAATGCCTTTGCCAATACAGACTAATACAGGCTGCCTCAGCCCTCTCCCATTCTGAGAATCATACATGCTATTATATAAGGAAGTCTTTCCTCTGTAGTCTCCATGCTGCAGCCGGTCAGCTGCCGGATATTGTTCATCCGGTAGATAATCGTGTTCCTGTGAATATACATAGCGGCTGACATCGCCTGGATGCTTCCGTTCGTCTTCAGGTACATCTCAAGAGTCTCAACATAATTTGACCCGTGCTCCCTGTCATAGTCCAGCAGCGGTGCCAGGGCATCCGAGCAGAGCCTGTTCAGGAGTTCTTTATCAGGAACGGAATAAAGCACCCTGTAAACTCCCATCTCATCAAAGTACTGAAGTTTTTTCCCCTGATCCTTTGCCATTGACAGAGCCGCTCTTGCCCGCAGATAAGCCGTCCGCAGCCGCGAAATATCCATCACCTGGCCGCTGACCCCGATCCACACCGACGCCTCCGGCATTCTTGCGGCAAGCCTCTGCTGAAATGCATCGATGATCTGGCGGGCCTGGGATTCTTCGATGGCATTCATGATCACGACAAAGCAGGAATCATAATAAAGGAAATGCCCGTTGTGGGTCAGATTGGCAAAGTAGAGCTGCATCCGGTACGCAATCCTCCTCCGCTCCACAGTGTCCATTTTATCCAGACCGTCCGTCGTAATCAGGCTGACCTGGAATGTCCCGTCCGTGTCAAAATGCGGCAGAAGATCATTCAGGTACTGCTCTTTCTCCCCAGGATGCTCGATCGCCCGGATCAGCGCCGCCGAGATCTGCTCATCTGTCGATGACTGCAGAAACACCCGGATACTCAGGTCTTTGATCATGTCCGCCAGATACACATCCCAAGGAACCGTCAGCAGGGGAAAGCTGTTTTCATTGCAGTACCTGAGGCACTCTTCCGGAATCTCATGGATGTAATACCCGGTATTGATAATCAGCCCGGCCGCATTTTTCTGGTTCAGAAGCCGCAGAAGCTCCAACAGAGATTCTTCTGTCCTGAATCCCAGGCCGGTCGTCACCGCCAGCTCCTTCCCGCTGAAGTTGTGGATGATGGTGACATCCTCCAGCATCAGAAGCCAGCTGATCGAATTGGACCACCCCTGATTCCCGGCAGCCAGCTCCATCTGGTACCTCTGCCGCGAAATCAGCAGCATATCTTCAATGGTAAAACCCATAGGACACCTCCGTTTTTTGATCGGACACCTGGGTAACATCATCTTCCGGATTGTACTCACAGCACAAAAACAGGCTGTCCGATTTTGATTGCGGGTATCTATGAAACAAACTTAAGTGTGGTACTATATATTTAGAACACAAATACAAATACAATATATCAGGGAGGTGCAGGATATGTCAATGAGAGAGAATCTTCATTTTGAGATGTACAGAACCGGGGACGTAACACCGGATTGGATTAAAAACGAGAGATATGAATATTGCGAAGATTTTTACGGTTCCCTGGTACAGAAAAGCAGGAATTCTTTCAAAAAATTCGTCACCAGGCTTCAGATGTTCATGTTCCTGTAAAAAACATACCGGCAGAGGATTCATCGTCCTCTGCCGGTTATTTTTTTTGCACATCTGCCCGATTCATTTATAATCTTCGGGGATCACTCTTCGCCCCTCATTGCCGCTCTCTCCCCACGATGACGAAAATATCCGGGAAAGACGGCGGCCTCCGCGGATAAAGAAAAGAATGATCAATACAGGGACTGCCATAATAATCAGAATCAAAATATCGCATACCCCTTCTCTTTTATCTGCTTGATCTTCTGCAGCGCCTGATCCGCGTCATGGAAGATGTCTCCCTGTGGATTATCCCGGTCCGCAAACGCCACACCGATGCTGAGGCTGACCTGCGGCAGATCATCCTCCGGCTCATTAAGCATATTATTGATCCGTTCTGCCTTACTGGCAACCAGCGCAGACAGTTCCCGGTTCATACGGGTCATGATGATGGCAAATTCATCGGCACCGATCCTGCAGATAAAGTCCACCGACCGGAAATTGTGCCGCAGCACGTCCGCTGTTCTTTGCAGTATCCTGTCCGCAGTCCCCGCACCGTGTTCCTCAGTGAGGGCTTCAAAGTCATCAACATCCGCAAGCAGCAGCGCGATGTTCTTCTGGTCCGCATCCTTCAGGAGCATCTTATACGCACTGTGATTGTAAAGCCCGGTCAGCGGATCATGCATCGCTTCGTAGGAGAACTGCTCCGCAGCCTTGATCTTGTCGCCTTTATCGATCCTGTGCGCGCGTCCTTCCTTCTTCTCAAGCAGAAATACCTCAAGCTCGGCTGCCGGCAGCGGGCGCGAAAAATAGTAGCCCTGTACGATGTCGCACCCCATCTCCTTCAGCGCAAACATCTGCTCCGCTGTCTCTACCCCCTCCGCAATCGTCGGGACATCCATGGAATAGGCAATATCGATCACCGCATCCAGCATCTTGGTATTTTTTCTTTCCCTGAAGGCGTTGCGCATAAATTCCATATCGAGCTTAAGAGCGTCGAAAGGCAGGGTTGAGATCATGTTCAGCGAGGAATATCCGCTTCCAAAATCATCGATCTCGATCCGAAAGCCCGCTTTGCGCAGCGCCTTGACCGTCTCGATGATCTGGTCCGCATCCTGGGTATAAGCGGATTCCGTGATTTCCAGAAGGAACTCCTCCTGGCTCAGTCCGAACTCCTTCACAAGTGCGGTCATGTGTTCCACCAGATCTCCATCCAGGATGTCGATGCGCGAAACATTTACTGACACAGGAACGCAGACCCCGAGCCGCTGTTTCCATTCCCTCATCTGGGATGCAACCTCCCGCCAGACATAATTGTCAAGCTGTCTGATCAGGCCGTTACTCTCAAACAGCGGGACAAAATCCCCCGGGCTGACCAGCCCCAGTACCGGGTGGCGCCAGCGTACGAGTGCCTCGGCGCTGTTCAGCATCGGCATCGTCCCCTGAATCGCAAACTTCGGCTGATAGAATACCGTAAACTGTTTTTCTTCAATTGCTCTGGAAAAATCGACCAGCATCTGTTCGTTGTACAGTTCCTTCTCACGAAGCCTGTCATCATAGAAAGCCAGGGCACGGTTATAGTTGGTACGCACGGTATCGCATGCCAGCTTCGCCCTGTCAAAGCGTCTTTCGATATGGAGATTCTTGTCCACATTGGGGTAGACGCCCATCCTCAGGTGAAGCTGCTTGTCAATGCCGCCGCATATGGTTTTCAAAAGATTATCGTAGTCTGTGCGGTGCGGGCAGTAAACCAGGAAAGTATCAGCATCCCGCCGGCAGACTATACCGCCGTCCGGAGCTACGTAATCACGGATTCTGTGTCCGATCCGCGTCAGCAGTTCATCTCCATATGCCATTCCAAACCGTTCATTGACAATGTGAAAATGATTGATATTTACGATGACGGCATCCATTTCAAGGCTGCTGCGGTACAGATCAAACTGTTCAGCATACTTGAAAAAATATTCCTTATTATACAGATCTGTCAGCTGATCCCTCTCGGTTGAACGGATGATATTCAGATTCTCGGACAGTTCGAAAACATGCCGGATATGAGCCAGAATGATCTCCTCAGACGTACACGGCTCAAGGATAAAATCCATCGCCCCATGGTTCAGCGCGTAGGCTTCGTCCTCTCTGTCTGCGCTCATGGCAATAACGGGAATGTGCTTCAGCAGCGGATCCTTTTCTGCGCGCTGCAGGATCTCCTTTACCCCTGCGTCCTCCTTTGACATGCACAGAAGGACAAGGCCCGGAGCCACTCTGGATTTCCCGGCCAGCTTAATCGCATCAGAAGATTTTTCGACCGCGGTCACATTATACAGTTCTCTGAGAGCCAGCTGTAAAAAAGTTCTGTTTGCAGCATCGTTTTCGATAATAATGAGGTGTTTTCTGTCTGGTGTTTTCATCATACAAAGCCTCACTTCAGAAATTCAAAAATGTGCTCCCAATAGATATCCAGATCACTGTCATTACCAAGATAGATCTCATGCTTAGCCCTGGGCATAACAACCTTCTGCCCAAGTTTTCCGATCATGCTGATAAAAGCATCCTGTCCTGCAGCTTTCACCATCGAATCATGGCCTGCCTGGAACAGGAGGACCTTTGCCTTCACTTTCCGGCAGTTCTCCGGTGATACTGCTTCTTTTGTGAGTTTAAAAAACTCAAGAATGGTTCGTACAGCAGCCACACACATCTGATAATCAGTATTTGCCAGCTGCTGCCTGAACCAGTAGTCGTAACGGCTCTTGCAGTTGGTGCAGCTGTTTGCAAAATCAGGTTTCCCTGAGAACGGGGCAAATCCCGGCATATAGCTTCTGCCTCTCTTTGCGCGGATCTGCAGGCGTAAATAAGCAATCGCGATTGCTGCAGGCATTGATCCGCTGTTCACCTCCAGCATTGGAGAAGTGAGAACGGCTTTGTCAAACAGTTCGGGGTACCGTTCAAGGCAGCATGCACCCACACCGCCTCCCATGGAATGCGCAAAAAGGCAGACCGGAAGCCCGGTACTTTTCGGATTTTTTTTAACCACATCCGTTACAAACCCTTTGAGATCAAGGATCAGATCCTCATAATTCTCAATATAGATCAGGGCTTTGTCCGGCGTACTTCGAAAGGATTTCCCATGTTCCCTCTGCTGAAACATCCATACATGATATCCTTCAGTAAGAAAATAGTAAGCCGTCTCGTAAAATTTTCCGATTGCCTCCGAGAAGCCATGAACAATCACGACTGTCCCTTTTGGGTTGTCTGCGCTGTATTGTTCATAGTAAAGCCTCTGACCGGGAACGCGCTCATAGAGGCCGGTCTCTCTGCGCGAAGCAAGATAGGGAATTACTATGCTGTTCATTTCTCTTTCATAGTTTTTTGATGAGATCATTTTATTCTCCGGTCAAATCTTCGAATTCATCTACGCCGTACTCGTCCCATGTTCTGTCGAGCAGTTTTTTCAGTTTTTTATTCTTTCCGGTGTCAAAGAGCATCCAGATCACAAGCAGAAGCAGAATCGGAACTGCAATGAAAGGAGCGATAAAAATACTCTCAATCTGCATCGCGTCCGCGATTACGGTAGCCTCGCCCTGCGCGTTTGCTATACGATGGCCTCTCACCAGCAGGCGATGTGTATTTATGCCGTACGGGGTACAGGTTACCAGTGTACAGAGGTCGCTGCCCTTTTCGATCTGCAGATCCGAAAGGTCCGTCGGTTCCACAATACGGATCTGGTCCACCTCATAAGTGACTGTCCGGTTCAATACAGTAAGTGTAAAAGTATCGCCTTCTACAAGCTTGTCGATATCGGTAAACAAACGCGCCGATGGAAGTCCGCGGTGTCCCGATACAACGCAGTGTGAGCTTTCGCCGCCAACCGGAAGAGATGTCCCTTCGATATGCCCGACAGCAATCTG
The DNA here is from genome assembly GCA_946629475.1 of uncultured Blautia sp. Classification (GTDB taxonomy): domain Bacteria; phylum Bacillota; class Clostridia; order Lachnospirales; family Lachnospiraceae; genus Blautia_A. The sequence goes on from CAMOXX010000105.1 coordinate 6,115, forward strand.
AAGGACCGCTTCATCGGTCCCATGGTAAATGGGAAGTTCGATATTAATCTTCGGGATATCGATATATCCCATAATTCCTGTATCATTGATATTGAGAATGGAATCGTATCTTTCCTGCTGTTCCTCCGTCAATATCCACTGAATGCCTGTTTTGCTGATTTCCTTATTATAGGCATCTGCATCGTTCAGCAGGGCTTCGTATTTGGATTTGTCCATATTCGCGACTGCTTCCATGTACGATGCAACCGCCCTGGACTGATGAAATGAGTTCCACCAGTCAGAGAAAGAGGGGTAGGCGATGATCCCTACACCTAACAGACCTATAAAGATCAGAATCAGATTCATTAAATTACGCTTCAGCCAGGATTTTTTGACAGCCGGCTGATCGTTCACGGTAAATGTTCCGGTTTTTTTATTGTATATCATATCAGATGATATGGGACTGCTCATATTATTCGCCTCTTTTCAGATGCCTCAGCAATTAACGGGGTTAAAAAACATTGTAAAAGATATACAGATCCCTGTCAAGTTCGTCCGGATGCCTGCCTTCCGATATAGACAGATGCCAACACCCCAAGAACCGCCATGCCTGCCAGCGCAATGCGGAACTGATTGACCGGTGTGTTTCCCCCGGTCAAGGATGCTCCCGTATTCAGCACCATCGGTGCAATCAGTCCCCCGACCGCGCCAATGATCGTGTATACACCGTTCGCCTTCGCCACTGCCTCATTCTTCACAGAAACGCTGATAAGGAAAGCCCCCATCGCGCTGAAGCAGCTCAGCGAAACTCCGCACAGAGCACTGGATATCACTACTCCGGGCATCCCTGGAATCAGCAGAATCGCTGCAAATCCGGCAGCTGCACTGAAGATGGAAAACGGCAGTGTGGCACTCTTCATGAGATTGGCGATCTTCGCAAACAGCATCCCCATGCACATGGCAAAAGCGGCATTGATCGTGGTCGCAAGCCCTGCCGAGGAAGGATCCGACGATATATTCTGTGAAATATACATGCTGATGTTGGTGCTGTAGGCATTGATAAAAAGCGTGTGCGCAAACGACATGAACGAAATCGCATAAACCATGCTGTTCAGCTTCAGGTCAGACGATCTGGCATTTCTGACAGGCGGAACCTCCGGCAGCGTCAAAGCAACAATCAGGCATCCCGCCAGCCCCGAAAGATAAACGAGGAAATACCACCGCAGTCCCTGCTTTGCCAGGACGCTTCCGAGCATGTTCGCAGCCATTGTACCGATCCCCATGGCAACAACATGGAGCCCCATGTACCCCGCTCTCTTGTCAGGTTCAAAAAAGTCCGAAATAATAGCCGAGTTTAAGGGAGCAGAAATGGCAAAACCAAAGCCAATCAGAATCCGGCATACAAACAGAACGGCAAATCCCTCGATCAGGCACGGCAGTGTTCCGGTGATTCCCACAATCGCGAGCCCGGCCATTACCAGCTTTTTCTTTGACACCTTTGTCGTAAGCCATCCGATAGACAGAGACCCTGCAATCAGCAGCGCATAGGGCAGTGTCTGCAGAAGCTGGATGGTTCCGGTCCCATACCGGCTGTACTTTTCCGATATCATGTTCAGAACCGGCATGACTCCGGTAATCTGCAGTCCAAATGCGAATGCGTTCGCTAAAATACTGAGAACGATCCTGAAGGATTTGTTTTTATCCATAAGACTCTTTCCTATTAGATAACTGTTCAGCACCCCATTTATTGGAATGCTTAGCATTCTTCATATTCTGATTATTCCCGCGGTTCCTCTGTCATCATAAGTATGATTTCGCGGTCGGTCTCCCGCATGCCCACACGTCCCAGACGGCTGAAGTTGTCAATGCATCCCTCCACGCCTTTCACAACGATCCCTTCGCCGCTGTAAAACTGCTGCCCGTTCCGGTACATTTCAAACCCTAGGATGCCGGTCTCCACCGCAGTAGCTATCTTTGCCGCGCACGATGATTTCGCGCCGTCGCAGACAATACCGGAGGAAACCGCCAGTGTGTTTACCACCGTATGGGCGATATCCTTCTCGCAGCCTCCGAACAGATATGCGATTCCTGCCCCTGCTCCGGCCCCGGCACTTACCGCACCGCAGTATGCGGACAGCCTGCCGATCCCGGCCTTCGCGTGGAGCGTGATCAGATTGCTGATCAAAAGTGCCCGGTACAGTTTTTCGGTATCTGCCCCCAGCTCCCTCGCGTATTCGATCACCGGGAGCGAAGTCGTCATCCCCTGGTTGCCGCTTCCCGAGCAGATAACAACCGGCAGCTCACAGCCGTTCATCCGGGCATCTGATCCGGCGGCAGCCCTGGCCTTCGCTCGGATTCTCACATCATTCCCCATCGTGAGAAGGACTTTGCCGATATTTGCGCCATAGCTGTTCCGAACCCCCTCATCCGCGATCTCGGAGTTCAGTCTCACCTGGCGTTCCAGAACCGCGCTGACATCATCGAGATCGCAGGTACAGGCAAAGTCGTAGATATCCCTGACCGTCAGCAGGGAATAGTCCGGCTCCTCCTCTGCCTGCTCTTCCGTGACGCCGGGCTCCTTTTGAAAAAGGATCTCCCCGTCCTTCTCAATCAGGATAATATTCGTATGTTCATCGGCAATTCTCACCTTTGCACAGGAAGAACCGCTCCGCACAGTCACAATCATATCCAGAAGACTGTCCGATTCGAGCGGAACGATCTCAAAAGATGTCTGGTCGATATAGCTTCCCAGTTTCTCCTTCACCTCGTCCGCCACAGCGGAAATCACCTGCAGCCTGGCATTTTCGTCACCTCCGAGGACTCCGATCGCTGCCGCCGCTGCCATTCCGTGGCGCCCTCCGGTGTTGGGGACAACCACGCTCTTCGTGTTCTTGATAATATTACCGCTCGCCTCAATCCGAATGGCATCCGGCAGGCATCCCAGCACGGAACGGGCTTTTGCAGCACAATAGGCAAGTGCAATCGGCTCCGTACATCCCATCGCGCAGATAAGCTCCCGCTCCAGAATCTTCACATAATTCTGATAGATAATACTGTTTCGCTCCATTGCCGGTTCTCCTGAAAGAGTTTTTGCTATCCCCCGATCACGCAGTTCAGGCCGTGACTTTCCACAACAGCCTTCAGCTCACGCATCTTTTCAATC
>CAMOXX010000106.1 GCA_946629475.1 uncultured Blautia sp.
TAAACTTGAAAATCGGACGTGAAATTTCGGCATCTTTTTTGTTTGCAGGGGTGGGGCCAAAACCTAACTGCTCTAAAAAACGTAGATGGGGTGGGCAAACAAAAAAGTGCCGACCCCAAAGGGTCGGCTGAACTGTTACGGGATTTGAGAAATGGAACAAAAGAAAAAGCCCTTGGAATCTAGGCTAAAGATTCCGAGAGCCTATTTTCCGGACGGGGGGCGGGATGACGCTGGAAGCGCTTGCCGCCAAAGTATATAAAAGCAAAGCGACGATTTCCAAGTATGAGAAGGGTGAGATCAAGCTGGATCTTGAGACCCTCTATGACATTGCGGACGCTCTGCATGTGCATGTGGACCAGCTGCTTGTCAGCCGTTCTGCGGAAGAGGAGACTGAAGGTCACGAGGTAGACCCTGCTTTTTTCCGGGGACTGAACCGGTTTTACGCTTATTTCTATGACGGACGGGACCAGAAGATCAATCGCAGTGTCTGCGACATTCTGTCCCAGACGGATGTAAATCAATACAAGCTGATCCTGTACATGAACTGCAAGGATCTGGAAAAATATCAGCATTGCGAAAATGTCTATACCGGCTATATCCAGCATTTCGATGCGCTTTCCATTATCGAAGTGGTGCATCAGACGAACCCCATGGAGCACGGCAGCGTTCAGATCCTGGCAACATTCATGGATTCCCCGGTCAAATGGGGATTGTGGAACGGAATCTCCTCAAGGCCTCTGATGCCGGTGGCATTGAAAATGCTGTTTTCCAAAAAGCCGCTGAAGGAAGATGCAGCTCTTGCAAAACAGCTGAAGATCTCCAAAGAAGACATCCGGACCATGAAAATGTACAATTTCTTTGCTGTGACATGAGATTTATTGCAGAAGATGGCAGGCAAATTCGAAAAAAAACTTGTCCATTTCTGAGAAGTTGGGTTTCGGCTTGGTAATCAGGATATTGTACCGGTACGGCATGGGATCCAGATGATAGAAGCGTATTTCTTTCGGCCGGAGCAAGATGCCGGATTCCGGCATCAGCGAGATGCCGAGGCCTGCCGCTATCATGTCGCAGGTCATGGGAAGACCGTTAATTTCGGTGATGTGGGGGTGAAAGTCCAATTGCCGGAAAACATCCTCCACAACGATGCGGTTGGCTGACTCGGGCCTTGAAGTCAGAAAATTGTCATTCTGAAAATGTTTTGAAAGTTCGGACAGTGGAATGATGTCCGAGTCTTTTTTAGGTTTGAACGAATGGTTTTTCGGTACAGCGAGGAACATTTCTTCTCTTTTCAGGAGATACATGTTCGCTTTCAGCTTCACAAAGGGGCTTGTAGAAGCGAAGGCAAAATCCACCCCGCCGTGTCTCAGTTCTTCCGCGAGGTAAAAAAGCTCGACCTGGGACAGCTTGAAATTTACCTGCGGATACTTCTTCCGGAACTTCGGGATCGCGTCCGCGAACAACCTGGTTCCCCAGAGGGAGGTGGCGGCCACGGAGATCGTGGTCTTCGCCTTCAGGCCTGCGATCTCTTCATAAAGCTCATTCCGGATCTGGACGACCTTTTCCGCGGCTTCCACATATTTCTCTCCCGCTTCCGTCAGTTCAATTCCATTTTTCTGGCGCAAAAACAGCGGTATGCCAATCTCCTTTTCCAGAGAAGATACCACATAACTCAGGGAAGATTGTGACATATAAAGCTTCGCTGCCGCCTTGGAAATATTCTTTTCCTGCGAGATCATGAGAATATAATTCAGATGTTTGACGTCCATTCCGCCCTCCTGTTTTCGGAATACAGTGCTGCTATTCTGCTGAAAGATTTCAATGATCTCAGCTTGTCTCTGCCGAGATATCGAATTCTTCGATGCCTTGACCGGTTTTCGGTATTTGTAGAGGTGTTTTTCCTGTGTTATAAAAAAAGAAGATAAAGAAATAACGGCGCCATTTCTGAATCTGAAATGATTGTACCACAAAAATTCAATACTGTACCGGCTTGCCGGTGAAATATCGAAATAATAGATATTATAAGGAGAGTACTATGAAAAAGAACCTGTTTGGCGCAATTCTCTGTGCTGCCGCTCTGACCACTGTTCTCACAGCCTGTGGAGGTTCTTCTGCCCCCACGACAACCGCCGCACCTGCTGCAGCTCCGGAAACCACTGCTGCTGCCGCTGTTGAGACCAAAGCCGAGGAAGCCAAGGAGACCGAAGCTGCCGAGAGCGGCGATTATAAATTCACCGAGGACATCACTATCATCTGCCCCGTGAAGGCAGGCGGCGACACGGACCGCAACACCAGAGAGCTGGCGGCGGCCATGGCGAAGATCACCGGTGTGAATGTTGTCGTCAAGAATGTTGACGGTGGCGCAACTGTCATGGGCATGCAGGAATGCATCGATGCGAAGCCGGACGGAAACACCCTGATCATCAACGGCACGGACCTCTTTGTCCCTTACATGCAGGGCACTTCCAACATTACGATCGACAGCTTCAAGACCATCGGTGTTCCGATCATCGACAACACCACCGTTCTGGCGGTCAACAAGAACTCCGGCTGGAATACCCTGCAGGATCTTCTGGACGCTTCCAAGAAAGAGCCGGATACGATTGAGTACGGCGGCAAGATCGGCGCTGCAAACCAGATCTGCGGCATCGCGATGAACGCTGAATGGGATGCAGGTCTCCGCTTTGTTGATGTGGGCAACAACGCTGCAAAGATGACCGCCCTGCTTGGCGAACAGACTGATGTCATCAACATCTCTTATTCCCTTGCTAACGATTACTTTGAGACCGGTGAGTTTATCCCGCTGGTTCTCCTTGGCTCCGAGCCGAACGATCTGCTTCCCGTTAAGACTCCCATCGCTTCCGAGCTTGGCCTCAAAAATGTGGACTTCAGCAAGTTCTTCTGGGTGGCGACCGGACCGGAAGTTCCGGATGAGAAGGTTGCAGCTCTCACAGATGTCCTGAAGAAAGTCACCGAGGATCCGGATTTCATTAAAAACATTGAAAGCAACTACCTGACTGTCCGTTTTATGGGCGGCAAGGACGCACAGGATTTCTGCAACAAAATGTATGAGGAGACTCTGCTTCCCTATAAGGATGCATTCCTCGCAGCACAGTAAACCGATACCTGGTATGAAAACGGCGGGAACAGGGGCTATACCGTCCCGCCGGTTTTCGGTCTTTCTAAATAAGCATGAGGTTTTCAAAATGAATAAAAAGAATGACATTCTGTCGGCAGCCGCTGTCATCCTCTTCGCTGCTGCGTTCTACACCGGATCCTTCCAGATCCAGCAGACTACCTCTGATGTGCTGGGAAGCCGGTTCTTTCCGCAGGCTGCAGCTATCCTTCTGGCATTTCTGGGAATTGTACAGATCGTTACTGCTTTGACAGCTTCCGGCAAGGGATCCGCGGAGAATAATAACACGGACGATATCGGCGCAAAGAAGCAGGAGGGTATCAGCGTTCCTTTCATCCTTACCATCGCTGCGCTCTTCGCCTATTATGTACTGATCCGGCTCGTCGGTTTTGCTGTCACCTCCATCGCCTATCTTCTCTTTGAGAGCTGGGTGCTGATGCCGGAGGAAGGCAGAAACAGTAAAAAGATGAAGATCATCGTGATTCTCACCTCTTTCCTGGTTCCGCTTTTCCTGAACTATATTTTCTATCAGGTCTTTAAGATTCGGCTGCCGCAAGGCATGCTGTTCGGCTGAGAAAGGAGACCTTATCCATGCAGCTTTTACAAGGGTTCATAACCATTGCAAATATTGAAACTCTGCTTCTAATGATTGTCGGCACCTTCGGCGGTCTGGTCGTGGGTGCTCTTCCTGGTCTTTCGGCATTTACCGCGTTGGCCATTATGCTCCCCTTCACCTTCGGTATGGACTCCATCAACGGTCTCTGCTTCCTGGTGGCGGTCTATGTCGGCGGCTGCTCAGGCGGTCTGATCTCCGCCGTTCTTCTCGGTATTCCCGGGACACCGGCTTCCATCGCTACCTGCTTCGACGGTTATCCCATGGCGCAGCAGGGGAAGGCAAAGACGGCGCTCAGCGCTGCCATAATTTCTTCTTTTGTCGGCGGCATTTTCGGCGCTATCGTCCTTTCCTTTCTGGGGCCTTACATCGCAAAGGTTGCGCTGAAACTGAGCCCCTATGATTACTTCGGTCTGATTCTTTTCGCCCTGACTACAGTTTCCTCTCTGGCAGGCGACAGCATGGTCCGCGGCCTGATCGCTTGCCTGCTCGGTATCTGCCTGTCCTGCGTTGGAACAGACGGCCTGAGTTCTGTGTACCGCTACACCTTCGGTATTACGAAGCTCGCCAACGGATTCTCCATGATCCCCGTGCTGATCGGTCTCTTCGCCGTTTCCCAGATCATGGCGAACGCGAAGGACAAGGCTTCCATGAAATCTCTTGATTTCTCCGGAACGAACCAGAATTCGGGCGAGGTGTTCACGTTTATCGACTATCTGAAGCATCTGAGGATCATCATCCCCGTGTCACTCATGGGTCTTGTGATCGGTATTCTTCCCGGTCTCGGCGGAAACATCTCAAATCTGATGGCCTATTCCTACGCAAAAAATACCTCTTCCCACCCTGAGGATTATGGAAAGGGATGTGTGGAAGGTGTCATTGCCTCTGAAACCGCAAACAACGCCACCGTCGGCGGCGCAATGATCATCCTGCTGACCCTTGGTATCCCCGGCGACAACGCGACTTCTGTCATTCTCGCGGGCTTCCAGATGAACGATATTGCTCCCGGTCCGCTGCTGTTCAAGACCCAGGGAGAGCTGGTCTACGCGATCCTGGCGGCCTTCGTGCTTGCGAACGTGCTGTTTTTCCTGATGGAGTACTTTGGACTGCCGATCTTCACGAAGATGCTGTCTATTCCTTCCATGCTGCTGCTTCCCATCGTTATCGTGTGCTGTTTCCTTGGCTCCTACTGCGCGAACAACAATATCCTTGACATCCTGATCATGGTGCTGTTCGGCGTTCTTGGATACATACTGAAAAAATACGGGTTCCCGCTGGCTCCCATGGTGGTCGGCTTCATCCTCTCCCCCATGCTGGAGCTGTATCTCAGAAGATCACTCATGAAGACCAGAGGCGAGTGGCTCCCCATTCTGAGTTCTCCTGTTGCTGCTGTATGCATCGTCCTGACGGTGGTTACTATTCTTCTGACCATCCGCAGCAGCTTTAAGAAAAAAGCAGTGAAAGCTGCATAACATCCTGGTCTGGAGGCAATTTCGGTTACAGCATTTATGTAGGTGATGAGTACAGGAAGCAGGAGGCAAAATATGGGTCTTAGGATTCCTTATAAAGAAATGAAGAGGATCATCGAAAAGGCGCTGCTGGCGGCAGGCGTTCCGGCAGAGAAGGCAGCGGTATGCGCGGAGATCCATACGGATTCCAGCGCAGACGGCATAGAGAGCCATGGCCTGAACCGTGTTCCCAGGTTTATCGATTACGTAAAAAAGGGATTGGTGAACGTGAATACGGAGCCGGAAATTGTGAGCGCCAGGGGGGCGGTCGAGCGGATTGACGGTCATCGGGGCATTGGCATTACAAATGCGCTTTTCGCGGCGGATCGGGCTGTAGAGCTGGCGGGAATTCACGGGATCGGCTGCGCGGCGCTCCGGAACACGACCCACTGGATGCGGGGCGGTACTTATGCCTGCAGGATTGCGGAAAAGGGTTTTATGGGAATCAGCTGGATCTGTACAGAAAACGTCATGCCGCTCTGGGGAAGTGATGTGCAGAGCGTGGGAAATAATCCTTTCTGCATCAGCATCCCGCGGGCCGGCAGTCCCGTGGTACTTGATATGGCTATGAGCCAGTACGCCTACGGGAAGCTTGGCGTATACGAGCTGGCGGGAAAGATGACGGAATATCCCTGCGGCTTTGACGAGGCTGGCAATGCCACCTGCGACCCGGCCGCTGTGGCAAGGACAAGACGGATCATGCCCGCCGGCTATTGGAAGGGTACCGGCCTTGCACTGGCCCTGGACCTGGCTGGTACGATGATCAGCAGCGGAAGATGCAGCCACGAGATTTCTGTTGAAAAGGACGGGAGCTGCGGCGGCTGTACACAGATTTTCATCGCCTATGATCCGGATCTTTTCGGGGATTACAAAGAGATCCTGGAAAAAATAGAGTTGCGCCTGGCGGCTGTCAATTCGGCTCATCCCACAGATGCATCCCGGCCGGTACAGTGGCCGGGCGAAGGTATGGCGCACCGGAGGGAGAAAAATCTGGCGGCAGGTGTTCCTGCGGATGAATCCGTATGGGCAGAGGTTTGTCGTCTGGCAGCAGTTTAAACACGTTTATAGAAAGATGTCTGATACTTATTACCGGAAAGGAAACGTACCATGAAAGCGAATAAAATGAGAGAAATGATTCGGAGCGGCGCACCGATGACGACCACCCGGGTATGGAGCACCTGGCCTTTTTTCACAGAAGCTATTGGCGCCACCGGAAATTTTGATTACATTGAATATGTAGGAGAGTATTCTCCCTTTACCCAGCTGGATCTGGAGAACATCGCCCGCGCGGCAGAGCTCCATGACATGGCCTGTATGATGAAGGTCGATTTCCAGAACCGCGGTTATGTTGCGCAGAAAGCCATAGCTGCGGGCTTCCAGTCCATCCTGTTCGCGGACCATCACACACCGGAAGAGGTGCGGGAGACGATCCAAATGGTGAAGTCGGATTCCCCGGCAGGCCGCGGACGTTTTGGCTGCCCCAGCCGCCGCTTCATCGGCACCCAGGTGTATCTGCCGCAGATGGAGCATGCAAAGCGCGTGGATGAGGTAGTCCTCGCATTCATGATCGAGAAGGGTGAAGCCATGGACCACATCGAGGAGATCTGCTCCATCGAAGGTGTCGATATGGTGCAGTTCGGTCCCTCCGATTACAGCATGAGCATGGGAATGAACAGCAAGGACTATGTGAAGGAGTTCAAGGCGGCGGAACGGAAAATGATCGAGGTCGCGCTGAAGCACGGCGTCCGCCCGCGCTGCGAGGTTCTGAAGCCGGAAGAGGTGCAGTACTACATTGACCTCGGCGTGAAGGATTTCTCCATGGGAGATGAATACAAGAAGTTACTGGAGCTTTGGAATGGGGACGGGCAGAAGCTCCGTGCAATCGCGGACAGACTGGGCAGATAAGTCGCGGCGGCGCATCCATAAATTAAAAGGAGAACAAAAGTATGAAGATTGTTGTGCTTGACGGTTATACGGAAAACCCCGGAGATCTTTCTTGGTACGGTCTGGAGGCCTTGGGAGAGCTTACTGTTTACGACCGCACATCCACTGTCGAATCTCCGCTGATTGCTGAGCGTCTCGGTGACGCGGATGTGGCGGTGATCAACAAGACGCCCATTTCCAGGTCAACTATAGATGCATGCCCGAACCTGAAGCTGATCGCGGTGCTTGCTACCGGCTACAATGTGGTGGATTATATCTATGCGAAAGAGAAGGGAATCCCAGTAGTAAATGTCCCGACCTACGGTACGCAGATCGTCGGACAGTACGCTGTTGGTCTGTTACTTGAAATCTGCTCCCACTACGGACATCATGACAGAACAGTACACGAGGGAAAGTGGGAGCACAACCAGGACTGGTGCTATTGGGATTTCCCCATGATAGAGCTGTACGGGAAGACTGCCGGAATTATCGGCCTGGGCAGGATCGGCCAGTCTACTGCAAAGATCCTGAACGCAATGAGCATGAAGGTCCTGGCATACGACGCGTTCCAGAGCGAAGCCGGGAAACAACTGGCGGAGTATGTGGAACTCGACGAACTGTTTGCCCGCTCCGATGTGATCTTTCTTCACTGCCCGCTGTTCCCCAGCACGGAGGGAATCATCAACCGCGATAATATCGCGAAGATGAAGGACGGCGTGATCCTGATCAACAATAGCCGCGGACAGCTGGTGGTGGAGCAGGACCTTGCAGACGCACTGAACAGCGGCAAGGTCTATGCCGCAGGTCTGGACGTGGTCTCGACGGAACCCATCAAAGGAGACAATCCTCTGCTGACCGCAAAGAACTGCCTGATCACCCCGCATATTTCCTGGGCGGCGCAGGCGGCAAGGCAGCGGATCATGGACATTACCGTGGAAAACGTGAAGGCATTCGTAGATGGCAATCCGGTAAATATGGTGAATCGGTAACTTTGGCGGGCTTGTAAACCGGTCGAAGCTGTAAAGGAGGGAAGGATGGCAGCCTGGTATACAGAGGAACAGATTTCTCTATTTATACAGTGTATGAAGGAACTTGAAGAATATGACACTCCAACTGTGACGAACGCGGTAGCGACATATCCCGCTTCACCGGACTGTCTGGCACTCTATGAACCTCACAAGACAAGCTGGTACACTGATGAGCGGATCCGTGCGCTGTATCCTGAACTGGGGGCGCGCTGTGGCTTCGCGGTGACCTGTGTCTACGGCATTCCAGGAATGGGATTTGACACGAAGCTCGGATTTGTTGATATCCTGAAGGCCATCAGTGAGTCTCCGAAGCCGGTGATCCTGGCGATGAAACAGAATATGCCGGAGGAATACCGACGGAAGAACGCCATGATCGGCGGCAACATGATGACAGCTTTCAGTCAGCTCGGTGTTGTCGGCGTCGTGGCGGACGGACCTGCCAGGGACATGGATGAGATGGAGCCCATGAAGGTGCAGTGCGCCTTCACCGGGATCACCGCGGGACACGGTTTCATGCCGGTGGAAGCTGTGAACGTGCCTGTTTCGCTCTGCTCCATGGACGTAGCGCCTGGCGAGGTGATCCACATGGACCGGAACGGATGCGTGAAGTTCCCGGCAAATTGTTTGCCGGAAGTTCTTGAAAGGGTAAAGACCATCACGAAAAAGGATGCTGAAAAGCAGCGCAGAATGCGTGAAACGACAGATCCGGAGAAGATCGCACGCTGCATGAAGGGGTTGTACAGCTGATATAACGGACGTTGAGCCGCACTCCTTTCTGAGTGTAAATCCGAGTGTATTATTGTTTCGAGGTTTAAATAACGTTGCAAAATAAGCACTTTTTCAAAGTCACGCCTTTCGAGTCCCGCGTGGCTCATTCGGAGAATATCCGGGAAACCTTGATTTTTCAAGGTTTCCCGGGTTTTTTATTTACAATCAATACAAGGAAGATTTGCGCGATATAATAAAGCACCTATGTAATT
>CAMOXX010000107.1 GCA_946629475.1 uncultured Blautia sp.
CCACCGGCACGCGGCGCCCCTCCCCGAACCCCTCCCTCCCCGGGCACGCTGAACACTACTCAATTCTGTCAGCACAAATCCCCATACTCGAGCCTCTGATCCAGAAGAACACGTTGTTCCACTTTTTCGCTTATATCAGATGATGCTCATGCGTGCCCCGAGGAGGGGGTGCGGGGGAGGAAACGGGCTTCGCAACTCTGAGTGCTTCCTCCCCCGCATTTTCAAAGAGTTATTCCAAAGTACTCTTTACCGGATAAGGCGTCAGCCATCAACTGTTTTTTTAGGGCGTCGAGGGAGTCGAATTTCTGTTCGGGGCGGTGATAGTGCAGGAACTCGGTTCGGCACGGGAGCTCGTAGAGGTCGCGTCCGCCGGTCAGCAGGTAGGTTTCTGCTGCCAGGAATGTCCCTCCGACGGTGGGCTTGTTTCCGACATCGGTGATGCCGGGATATACGCCGCCGTCAATATATGTCCATGTCATGTACACCCCGTTGGGCGGCATCAGTTTTTCTTCTGCCGGGATCAGGTTCAGAGTCGGGAGAAGTTCTTTATGTCCCAGTCCTCTTCCATGTTCGACTCTGGCATCCAGCCGGAACGGTGTTCCCAGAAGGTCTGCGGCCTTCTCCATATTTCCGCAGCTCAGCTCTTCACGCACATAGGTGCTGCTGATTTTTCGCGGCCCTTCTGTCTCCGAAGGGATTACATCGGTCGTAAAGCCAATCCGGCATCCCATATTTTTCAACAGCTCCGGGTTTCCCATGCGGGCGTGCCCGAAACGGAAGTCCTTTCCTACCGTGACATTCACGGCATGAAGGTTATTTTCCAGGATCTCACTCACAAACCGGTCCGCCTCCATCCGGCGGACCCTGTCATCCAGTGGGCATTCTATGAATATATCGATCCCCAGCTCTTCTGCCAGGCTTCTTCTCTCGTCCCGTGAAAGGATCGTCTTTTCGCCGGTGATGAACGCGAACATCACAGCAGGTACGCCTTTTTTCTTCCATTTCACTACGTTTTCGACGAGCTTCCTGTGCCCGCGGTGAAGGCCGTCAAACTTCCCGAGAGTTACCGCACAGCGCGGCAGCCGGGGAAAGCTGTTCTCAATCTTTATGTACTCCATGTCAGCCTCATATGTATTCTATCGCATGAGAAATGCGCAGCATTCCGAATGTGTGCCTGCATTTCGGGCAAATTTCGTCACGATGGTGCAGATGTTTAAAGGAACATTTTCAGGGCTTTATATCGATGTTTCGATAAATCACGGGAATAAAGCCCGATAAAGGTTCCGTCCGAGAGGTACATTCTTACATCTCCTTCGGGAAGTACGCCATCCTGCTTCTCCACCAGATGTTCGCCGACCGGGTTTCCGTTCCGCAAAAGCAGATCCGCCTCTGAGAGCACCCTTACCGCCGGGTATGTGCTCAGCACTTCTTCCACCGGGATGATGATATCATCTGCATGGCCCGCTTCCACTGCATTCCGGACCTCCTCCAGGGTATAAGCGTCATCAAGCGTAAAGCTGCCCGAGGCCGTCCTCTGCAGAGATTCCATCATGGCGCCGCATCCCAGGCGTTCTCCGATATCATGGCAGAGCGTCCGGATATACGTCCCCTTGCTGCACCGCACTGTCATTTCGACCAGCGGCATACGGATCTCCGTAACACGGATTTCGTAAAATGTAACCGGACGTGCCTTCCGCTCCACGGTTTTTCCCTCCCGGGCAAGCTCGTACAGCTTTTTCCCGTCCACCTTCAGGGCAGAGTACATCGGAGGGATCTGCATCTGTTCCCCCTCAAAGGAGCGGACCGCATCAAGAATCTGGCTCTCCGTACAGCTCACAGGCTTTTCGGAGAGGACAGACCCGGTGCGGTCCTGTGTGTCGGTAGTAATTCCGAGGTGCATTCGGGTATGATAGGTTTTTGTCTTTTCCGTCAGCATCCCGGAGAGGACTGTGCCTCTCCCGACCGCGGCCGGCAGAACTCCTGTTGCCATCGGATCCAGGGTTCCGGTATGGCCGATCCGCCTGGTGTGAAGTATTCCCCGGAGGCAGGCTACCACATCATGGGATGTGTATCCCTCCTCCTTATTGATTACAATAATTCCATCCTTCATAGCGGGCACTGCATTTCTATCTGTTCTGTGATGTTGTTTACAATATCATAGAACGTTCCGTTCATATTAAAGCCTGCTGCTCTCACATGGCCTCCTCCGCCAAACCGTACCGCTATGATGCTCACGTCCACTTCTCCATGTGACCGGAGGCTCACTTTATACTCCTGGGTGTCCAGTTCGTAGAGGAAGACGGCAACCTCGATCCCGGATGTATAATTCAGCTGTGCGATTATCCCGTCCAGGTCAGCGGGCTGTATCCCGTAAAAATCCATCTCCTTCTTTTTCAGATGGCCGATGATGCATTTTCCGTCACCAATCATAATGCTCTCTGTCAGAACCCTTCCAAGCACCTGGGTCTGCAGATAGCTCCTCTGATAGAAGGAAACGTCCAGCAGCTTATTAAAATCGAACCCGAATTCCATCAGATCCGCCGCAATGCGCATTGTCTGCGGCGTCGTGGCGGAATACAGGAACACTCCCGTATCATGCGCTATCCCGGTGTACAGTGCCTCTGCGATATCCCGGTCAATTTTGTCCCGGTCCAGAAGACAGTACAGAACCTCGCTGGCAGAACTGATGTCACCCATTACATGGTTGACATCCGCAAAACCATGGTTGCTCACATGATGGTCGATGCAGACCGTCTTCTTTGCAGTGTCAAAATACTCTCCGGCTACCGCGATGCGGTTCCGCGAACTCACATCACAGGTGATGAACAGATCATATTCCCTGGGGCCTTCTGTTTTTGTCAGGATCTTATCAAACCCCTTCAGGAAACAGAACTCCGTTTTCGGATTTTCCAGATAAATATCCGTCTCGATCTCCGGATAGTTCCGCCGCATATAAAGATACAGGCCAAGGGTAGATCCGATACAGTCGCCGTCCGGGCGGACATGGCCTCCTATGGCCGCTGTCCGCACCCCCGGCAGTATTTCTGAAATATTATTCATATACAGTGCCTCCGTCCTCCGGATCCGACATGGATTCTTCCGGATCGTCCGGAGCTCCCGCTTCCGTCTCATCCTTCCGGTTTGCCCGGGCTTTCTGATCCTTCGCCGCAACATCATCGATCTTTTTCGACATGCTGACCCCGTATTCTATGGACTCGTCAAGGATAAACCGGATCTCGGGAGTATTTCTCATATTCATGTTCAGGGCCAGCTGACGCCGGATATATCCCTCCGCCTTCTGCAGCCCCAGCATGGTATCTTTTTTTTCTTCAGGAGTACCAAAGACACTGATATATGCTCTGCATGTTTTGAGGTCAGGGGCCACCACCGTACGCATCACCGAAGTCATCGGATGGATGCGGGGATCCTTGATCTCATTTCTTATTATATTGGAAAGCTCTTTCTGAACCTCCCCATTGATTCTGGTATTCTTGATACTGTTTTTTCTCATTCAGTACCTCCTCCGGAAGCCATATTACCTTGGCACTTCCACCATGATATAAGCTTCCACGCGGTCCTCTTCCTTCACATCGTTGAAGTCCTTAAAGACCAGACCGCACTCAAAGCCTGATTTGACTTCCTTCACATCGTCCTTAAACCGCTTGAGAGATGCCAGCTCGCCTTCGTATATCTGCTCGTCCTCACGGGTGATCCTCACCTTGCAGCTGCGCTGGAATACACCGTCCGTCACATAGCTGCCCGCGATGGTTCCGACACCGGAAGCCTTGAACAGCTGCCTGACCTCGGCATGTCCGATTACCTTCTCCTCAAAGATCGGATCAAGCATGCCCTTCATTGCGGACTCAACATCCTCAATGGCCTGATAGATGACCTTGTAAAGCCGCATATCTACATTTTCCTGCTCAGCAAGCTGTTTTGCAAGTGCGTCAGGACGGACATTGAAGCCGATGATAATGGCATTCGAGGTGGATGCCAGGCTGACATCTGATTCATTGATCGCGCCTACACCGCCATGAATCACCTTAACGATGACTTCCTCGTTGGAAAGCTTCAGGAGGCTTTGCTTCACGGCCTCCACGGAGCCCTGAACATCCGCTTTAACGATCAGCGGCAGTTCCTTCAGATCGCTCGCGTGAATCTGGTCGAACAGATTGTCAAGGGAAAGCTTGCCCTTGGTCTCTTCGAGCAGACGGTTCTTGTTTTCGGACACGAACGCGCCGGCAAAGTTCTTTGCTTCCTTGTCGCTCTCGAAGGACATCAGGATTTCACCCGCATTCGGAACATCGCTGAGTCCGAGGATCTCCACCGGTGTAGACGGTCCTGCCTCCTTTACGCGGCGTCCCTTGTCGTCCATCATCGCACGGACCTTGCCGCTGCATGCACCGGCAGCGATAAAGTCGCCGACGTGCAGGGTACCCTTCTGCACCAGGATCGTAGCCACAGGGCCTTTGCCCTTGTCAAGCTGCGCCTCGATCACAAGACCGCGCGCGGCCCGCTTCGGGTTTGCCTTCAGCTCGGAAACCTCCGCCGTCAGAAGGATCATCTCCAGCAGGGATTCTATCCCCTCTCCTGTCTTTGCGGATACCGGAACAAATACGGTGCTTCCGCCCCAGTCCTCCGGGATCAGCTCGTATTCTGTCAGTTCCTGTTTTACTCTCTCGATGTTCGCACCGGGCTTGTCGATCTTGTTGATCGCAACAATAATCTCAACCCCTGCCGCTTTTGCGTGGCTGATCGCTTCTACCGTCTGCGGCATCACGCCGTCGTCCGCAGCCACAACAAGGACCGCGATATCCGTCGCGTTGGCACCGCGCATACGCATTGCGGTGAATGCCTCATGGCCCGGTGTGTCGAGGAAGGTGATCTTCTGCCCGTCGATCGTCACAACGTACGCACCGATGTGCTGCGTGATTCCGCCCGCCTCTCCTCTGGTTACATTCGTATTCCGGATCGCGTCAAGAAGGGAGGTTTTACCGTGATCGACATGACCCATGACGCACACAACGGGCGGCCTCGGCATCATATCGTCCTCGCTCTCCTCGTCCTCCTTCAGGAGCTCTCCGATCACATCAACCTTTTCTTCCTTCTCGGCAATGATATCGTACTCCAGGGCGATCTCCTGAGCTTTTTCGAAATCGATCTCCTGGTTCACCGTTACCATCACGCCCTGAAGGAACAGCTTTTTCACAATAACGGAAGGCTGCATCTTCATCGCGTCGGCAAGTTCCCGGATCGTCAGCTTCTCCGGAAGGATAATCTCCTTGATCTCCGGTTTCTTCTCCTCATGCTTCTGATGCTGGACCGGCTTCTGGAGAGCCTTCGGAAGGTTCTGGTTTTTGCCTCCCTGGTTCGGCCTTCTTGTGCCGGCATTCGTCTTCTCGAAGTCCTTCTTCTTGTTCTTTCCTTCTCTGTCTCTCTCTCTCTTTCCATCCTTGCCGCTTTTCGCCAGCTCAGATGCAAAGCCTCCTTCGTTTCTCCTGCCCGGAGCACCGCCGCGGGCAGCACCGCTGCGGTTCTGGCCGCCTCTTCCGGCTCCGTCTGTCCCGGACGGAGCTCCGGCACCGGGGCGTCCGCCCTGTCCAAAGCGTCTCTGTCCATCCTGCGGCCGGGCACCTCTTGTGCTGTCCTGTCCGTCTCTTCTTCCGCCCGGACGATTTCCGTCCTGTCCCGGACGCTGGTAGCGTCCCTGGGCGTTATCTCTTCCCTGTCCGTACGGACGGTTTCCGTCACGTCTTTCGCCCCGGTTGTCCTGGCGGCTGTCAGTGCGTCTGTCGCTGCGTCCATCGGGGCGCTCACTGCGGCTGCCGTCACGGGAATCACTCTTCTGGCTGCGGTACTGCGGACGGCCGTCCTGATTCTGCGGACGGTTCTGATTTCTGTTATCGCCGCCTTCCCTGCGGCCGTCACGGCGGCTGTCCGTCCTGTCTGACTGGGCAGCCGGTGTCTTTGCCGGCGCGGGTTCGGGAGTCTTTTCAGGTTTCGCCTGTACATTCTGGACGGATTCTGCCGCCTTCTTCTCTGCTGCAGGCTGTTCCTTCGCAGGAGCCTCTGCCGGCTGCGGAGCCTTGGCAGGAGCAGCTTTCGTCTCTTCCTTCTTCACGGCTTCCTGCTTCGGCGGAACCGCCGCTTCAGCCGGTTTCGTCTTTTCTTCCGGTTCCGCCTTCGGGGCAGCAGGTGCCTTTGCCGCAGGCTCAGCCTTCGGTGCCGGAGCGGCTTTTTCTGCCGCTTTTGGTGCCTCTGTTTTAATTTCGGCAGTTTTTTCTGCAGCTGCAGCAGCCGTTACCGGACTGACGTTCAGCTGTTTCTCCTCTGCCTTGCGGGATGCCGGACGGCTTTCTGCTGTCTTTGCCGCGGCAGCTCCGGATTCTGTCCTCACAGTTCCCTGCGGCTTTGCAGCACCCGGCCTGGCACCGGCTTCCACCGGCTGTCCAGGACGTGCCTGACGCGGCGCGCCCTGCCTTGCAGGACGTCCCGGGGCGCCGGGACGGGAAGGATTTCCCTGGCCTGCCCCCGGCTGCCTTCTCTTCCGGCCGCCGTCACTCGCGTTCTGGGCGTGGTAAACACGGATAATATTCTTTTTCTTCCGGGGAGCTTCCTCCCTGTTTGTTTCATTCGATTCTGACATTACTTTTTTTTCTTCCTTTGGAGTCTCCAATGTGTTTATATGCTCCTTTCCCGAAAAGTGAAACAGATTATATCGGTTTTCTATTCTTCTATCGTATTACCGGATCCGGCTTCCTCTGGAAGCACCTTCCGGACTGCTTCTGCCAGTCCCCGGTCCGAAATCGCGATCACCGCTCTTTCCTGGCGCCCGATCGCGTGGCCAAGGGTCTCCTTATCCGAACAGATTCGGAAAGGTATCTGATAGAACTTACAGCTGTTCAGGAATTTTTTTCTGGTATTGTCCGAAGCGTCCTCAGCCGCAATTACCAGAAAAGCCTTTCCTGTTTTGATGGCTTTGTCCACGGCAAATTCCCCGCTCATTACCTTTCCCGCTCTCGCGGCCAGGCCGGCCAGGGAAAGTGCCTTATGCGCCTTCACCGGCTGCCTCCAGTTTTCCGGCCAGTTCCCGGTAAAGTTCATCCGGTATGGGCGTTTTCAGCGAGCGCTCCAGAGAACGGCTTTTGACTGCCCTGGCAAGGCAGTCCGCAGAACGGCAGATATATGCTCCCCGCCCGTTCATCCGTCCTGTCGGATCCAGCGCAACAGAACCATCCACTGTCCGCAGAATCCTTATCAGCTCTTTTTTGCTCTTCATTTCCCTGCAGCCCATACACTGCCGAAGGGGAATTTTACCTTTACCACTCATCAGACTTCGTCCGCACCTCCGTCTGTATCATCGTACTCCTGAACATCCGTATTACCGTTCTCGGGATTGGAAACTTCCGGAATGTCTTCTGTGTATTCTCCCTGTTCCGCATATTCTGCGTTTTCGGCATACTGCTCATCACCGTAATAGGAATCGTCCCCGTAATCCCCATCCTCATCGTAGCAGCCGTCTTCATCATAATATTCATCGTCATCATAATCGTAGGGATCGCCGGCTTCCTTCGCCTGGGTCTCATTTTTGATGTCGATCTTGAAACCTGTCAGCCTGGCTGCAAGCCGCGCATTCTGACCTTCCTTGCCGATCGCAAGGGAAAGCTGATTATCAGGAACGACAACGAGCGCTGTCTTGTCATCCGGATCTGCAAGGACTGCAATCACCTTGGCCGGACTGAGCGCATTCTCGATCAGTATCGCCTGGTTTTCATCCCAGTTGATAATATCGATTTTCTCACCCCTGAGTTCATTTACAATGGCATTTACGCGGATCCCGTTTATACCGACGCATGCGCCGACCGGATCAACATCAGGATCCTTGCTGTACACCGCGATCTTGGTTCGTGAACCGGCTTCCCTCGCGATTGCCTTGATCTCAACAGTGCCGTCCCGGACTTCTGCGACCTCCGATTCAAACAGGCGTTTTACCAGACCCGGATGGGTCCTGGATACGGAGATCCTCGGTCCCTTCGGTGTGTCCTTTACATCCAGGATATACACCTTGATGCGCTCTGTCGGATGGAAGACTTCACCCTTCACCTGTTCGTTCTCAGCCAGCGTTGCATCTACCTTGCCAAGATTGATGCTGATGTTCCGTCCGTTGATCCTCTGGACAATGCCGGTAACCATTTCCTTCTCGATCCCGTAATACTGATCGTAAAGGACTTTCCGTTCTTCCTCGCGGATTTTCTGGAGAATAACGTTCTTTGCATTCTGGGTCGCGATCCGGCCGAACTCACGCGAATGAATCTCCACCTTCACCACATCGCCGATCTCGGCGTTTGTATTGATTTTCTGAGCATCCAGGAGTGAAATCTCCAGCGCCGGATCATCCACTGCCTCAACCACGGTACGGTCCGCGAACACGCCGAAATCTCCCGTTTCCGGGTTGATGGTGACATGTACATTGTCCGCTTTTCCGAAATGGTTCTTACAGGCCTGGATCAGAGACTGCTCTATCGCCTCCAGCAAAGTATCCTTGCTTATATTTTTCTCTTTTTCAAGAATATCCAGCGCTTCTATCAACTCTCTGTTCATTTTTCCTGTTTCCTCCTAAAACTCGATTGCCAGCCTCACAAGGGCTGTATCCTTTTTTTGAAAAGTGAGCTCTGCGCCATCTTCCTCGATCGTGACTGTATCGGCATCATATGCCTTCAGGACTCCGCAGAATTCCTTTCTTTTTTCAATCGGCCGGTAGGTTCTGATTTCTATCAACCGTCCCATGCTCCGCTGATAATCCTTTTCTTTTTTCAGCGGCCTGTCAAGCCCCGGCGAACTGATTTCCATGATGTAGCTGTCCTCAATGAAGTCCTTTTCATCGAGCCTGTCGCTGAATTCACGGCTCACTGCCTCACAGTCGTCCACCGTGATGCCGCCCGGCTTGTCAATGTAGCCCCGCAGATACCAGGTTCCGCCTTCCTTCACATATTCAACGTCGACCAGTTCAAAGCCCCTGCCCTCCACAATCGGAGCCAGCAGTTTTTCTGCTTCTTTTTCGTACGTCTCACGTCTGCTCATCTTCCCACCTGCCTTTCCTTATTTCCGCAACAAAGAAGAGTGGACATCCGTCCACTCTTCAACCGCTTT
>CAMOXX010000108.1 GCA_946629475.1 uncultured Blautia sp.
TGGAGACAGCAAGGAAAGCGAAAGAACTATATCGGGCTGACGCCAGTTGTACCGGGGATATCTCTTTATCCGGTCCCAGAGATTTTAACCTCAGCATCGCCCGGGAACTGGGGCTGAAAGGATTTTATCCGCTGTTCGGAATGGATGAGGAAACCTATGAAAAAGAGCTGATCGGGAGCGGATTTACTGTGATGATCAAGAGCCTGTCCACCTCTCTGGAGTTGGATGAGCTGGTGGGTGAACAGCTGGATGAAAAAGCGATGGGACTTCTGGCCCGGAAGGGAGTACGTTTTACGGACGACACCACGGATATCCATACTGTGGTAGTGGACGGACCTTTTTTCCAAAACCCGATCTCATTCAAATTCAGTGACAGGTTTCATAAGGGACCATTTACGATGGTCGACATGTTGCCGGTATCGTAAGGGGTGATTCAGACAGTATGTATTACATTCTCGATCCGACAATCCAATTGAAGCGCTGGAAGGATTCCCGCCCCTGTTATTGTTATGAGGGCGGGGTAAGACTGTATTTCCTTTCGGAAGCAGAATATGCCCTTCTCAAATCCTGTGACGGCAGAACAGAGCAGCAGGCCGGCAGCAGCCTTTTCGCGTTTGAGGCCATGAAACTGATCCGGCGCTGCCAAAAAGGGGCGTTTTCATTAAAAGACGATCAGATTCGGGAATACCCGAATTACTATTTTCGCAGCATTGACTGGACTATTACTGAGAAGTGCAACTACAACTGCTTGCACTGCTTTCATGCTGCGGATAATGATCGGAAACGTGAGGAGTTTTCCCGTGATGAGGCGTTTACGCTCCTGAAAGAAGCTGAAGAATGCGGTATAGAGGGCATACGGATCACCGGCGGGGAACCGATGCAGTATCCGTATCTTCGGGAAGTACTGGAGGAGATCAAAAACAGAGGGTTGGTCCTGAAAAACTTCATTACCAATGGCGCCTGTCTGGACGAAACATTTCTTCTGTTTCTCCGATCACTTCATCCAAAGCTTCAGATCATGCTCTCCCATGACGGGATCGGAGCGCATGACTGGCTGAGGCAGCATACAGGAAGTGAAAAGAGTGTCATACAGGCTGTCCAATTGTGTAAGACGCTCGGCTTTAACGTAAAGATCAATATGAATGTGAACCGCCGCAACCGGGAAGTCATTTACGACTCAGTGAAAATGCTTTTCGGTTTGGGAGTCGATGAAATCCGCATCATCCGGACAACCGAAGCGCCCAGATGGCAGCTGAACAAAGCGGATGATACGCTGAGCGCGGAGGAATACTACGATTTTTCCGCCGATTTTGCGGAGTGGTACATAAAAGACGGCATTTTGGAACCGGTCGTCATCTGGCAGAGCCTTGCTCTGCACGGAAAGAGAAAGCTGTTCGCTGTCCTGCCGGTTAAGAGCTGCGCGGAGCATTACAGAGAGGATAAGCTCCTGTGTTCTGCCTGGATCCATAAGGTCTCTGTTCAGGCAAACGGGGAGATCATGCCGTGCGCACCGATGGCAGGCTATCATACGCTTCACGGGATCTCCATGGGAAATGTGAAGCAGGATGGACTTAAAAAGGTGCTGTCGGAAGGCCCGTTTATTGATTATGTCAGGCATACGGTGCGGGACAAAAAGCGGGAGAACCCAAAATGCGCCGGCTGCCCGTATTATAAGAACTGTCAGGGAGGATGTCCGGCGCTGTCCATCCTGACGGGAGGAAGCCTTCTTGCCTCGGATGAATTCAAATGTATCTTTTTCAGGAAAGGATATTACGACAGGTTCTGCGGCATATTAAAAGGATGGGATATCCAGGCTGCGATTCCGCCATCAGTTCAAACTGACAGAAACATGATCAGGAACAGACCGGAAGAATAAAAAGAATTATATCGAAAGGATACGAAAGGATAACGCATGGAAAGGATAGGGGTATCCCCGATCGATGCAGGTCTGTTTCTGGAGCATTCGCTGAGAGCACTGCGGAAGAAAAATGTATTGAAAGATCTCCCTGCCGATGCACTCCGTCAGGAGGCGGAGGCAGTCAGGAAGATATTGCCGGATCATTTTTTTCCGGATGTATTTATTGACCTGCCCCTTATGGGTGGAGGATCCGAAGGAATGGCTGCGGTGTTTGACTGCTATGAACGCTGTTTCCTGGATCATTCTTCAGAAGGCGCGTATTTCAAGGCGGTAGGACTTCCGGCTATGAACGCCCCGGAGAACCGGGACGACCTGGTCGTATATACTGTCAAAGGAAACGCAGCGGGGTATTTCGTACGCAGCAGGAAACTGCAGGAATCTCCGGATGAAAAAACTCTGAACATTCCATCTCTGAACAGACTGAAAGACCTGCCGCTGCGCTACTGGGAAGAACCCCGGGAAAACGGGTGCCGGCTGATCGTCACAACCGGCAGTGTTCATACAAAAAACCGCTTTGGGCATCTCCCATATAAAGAGAAAATGCTGGAAGTACTGGCCGAAGCGGGGTGTGACAGGGAAATGCTTTGCGCGCTTGAGCAGGCATCCTTTAACTTAGGGCTTCCGTTCTATCACGCCGAATACGGTTATACGGAAAAGATAGCCTATGTCGATGTGCCGGCCTTTGTCCTGTCCGTGCGGGAACAGCACATCCGGGACTGCCATGCCCTCATCCGGATTTCCGAGAAAAGCCGGTATTACGCGGGAGAACTCATGAGGCCCAACTTTGCGTATCAGTGGCATATTACGGATAACTGTGACCAGCGCTGTAAACACTGTTATCTGTTTGCCGAGGACGCGAAGCTTAAATGCATGTCAACGTCATGGGAGCAGCTGATGCAGACCCTTGAGGAGATCACCCGGGATGCCGTGATCAAAGCATCGGAGCCGTTTTTGGCAGTCAGTGGCGGAGATCCGATTTTACATCCGGATTTTTGGCGGTTTGCGGAGGAACTGCACAGGAGAGGCATCCGCTGGATCATCATGGGCAATCCGTTCCATCTGACGCCTCAGGTCTGCACAAGACTTTACCAGCTGGGATGCATGGTATATCAACAGTCCTTGGACGGACTGAGCGCATTCCATGACTATATGCGCAAACCGGGCAGCTTTGCTGCGACGCTTCGGGGAGTGAAGATTCTAAATGACGCCGGGATAAATTCGGATCTGATGGCGACGGTCAGCAGGCAAAATTTGGAATACATCCTTTCCTGCATGGATATTGCGGCAGAGCATCATGCGTTTGGATTTACTTTCGCCAGATACTGTGCGACGTCACCCGAAAAGGCGGAGGACAGCTATCCCACCCCCGAAGAATACAGGGATTTCCTTCTGCGGTATTACAGGAAAGCAAAAGAATACCGGGAAAAAGGCTGCAGGACGGAATTTCTGTTTAAGGAACATCTGTTCCGGCTTCTTTGGTATGAACTGGGAGAGTTTCAGCCGACAGAGTTTTCCAAAACGCATCCGGACGTCATCTTCGACGGCTGTCATCTGGGGCAGGGGTGTACGATCCTGCCGAACGGAGATGTCCTGGCCTGCAGGCGGATGGACAGCGTCATCGGGAATATCCGGACAGAGAGTCTGCATACGATTTTGACCGGTGAAGCGTGTCAAAGGTACGCGGCTGTAAAGGATATCAAAAAGTGCAGGGACTGCGAACTGCTGCAGTGGTGCAGAGGCTGCAGAGCCGTAGGCTACAATGTGTCAGGTGATCTGCAGGGCGAAGATCCCTGCTGCTGGAAGAAAATGTAAACGTAAAATATATATATATTTCTACAGGAGGAAAAAAAGATGACCCGTAAAGAAAAAATGGAACTGATTCTTTCGAAAGTTGCGGAAGACAAGAAGGAAGAGATGATCACGGAGATCCGTGAAGCGGACACAAAGGAGAAACGCACCGAGGTCCTGAAGAAGTATGGTGTGCTTCTGACGGAAGAAGAGTTTGAAGCGGTCACACAGGAAGATTCAAACGAGATTTCTGATGAAGAACTGGATGAAGCGGCGGGCGGATGCGTGTGCATCTGCTGTGCGCATAACAGCCCGACTGTTTGCGGCTTCCCCCGTTGAACGGTAACGGATCCGTTTGACTGAACAGGTATATTTTTTATAATGATGTCTACAGAGGAAAAGAAACTCTTCAGAGAGAAGAACTTAAAAAAAGCAGCAGATCCGGAGCAGCTTGATCAGTATCTGAAAGCCACGGGGGTTGCCCCGTGGCTTGTGATTCTGTGTGCCGCTCTGGTACTTGCTGCGGTTTTTATCTGGCTTTTTTTCGGAAAAGTTGAGACAGTGATCGTTGGTGCAGGGCACTGTGAGAACGGTGTGATCACCGCATATTTTGCACAGAACGAGATGAAGGATTTCCGGATCGGTTCCGTGGTGGATATTGACGGACACGAAGGCACTGTTGCGGAGATCGGTTCGGAGCTGTATCTGGATCAGGATATTCCCTATGATATCCTGTTTCTTCTGCCCTGGTCCGGTGTAAACTGGTATTCAACGGTTCAGGTTGAGTGCGGACTCAAAGACGGTCTGTATAAAATAGAGTATCATACAGACGGGATCGCACCAATCTCTTTTTTAATAGAGAGAGGTGCAAAATGAAGGGCGGAAGAATAAAGGCACCGAGAAAAAAGGGAGTAGCCAGGGTACCTGTATGCATGCAGATGGAGAGTATGGAATGCGGGGCAGCCAGCCTGTGCATGATCCTGGCCTATTACGGGAAATGGGTGCCGCTATCGGGCATCCGGGAACTTTGCGGCATATCCAGGGATGGGGCAAAGATGTCCTCAATCGCGAAAAGTGCCAGAATAATGGGCCTTTGGGCACAGGGGTACCGCTTTGAACCGGATGAATTTTTTGAAAAAGCCACGTTTCCGTGCATTGTGCACTGGAATTTTACACACTTCGTAGTCGTGTGCGGAAGAAGAGGAAATACCGTTTTTATCAATGACCCCGCCCTCGGCAGTGTCAGAATATCCATGAGGGAATTTGACGATGCCTTTACCGGATTATGCCTTTGTTTCCGGCCGGGTGAAAAGTTTGAACCCTCCGGAAATCCTCGCAGTATCTATTCGTATCTGAAGGAGATCCTTTACCGTGAGCGCAGGACGGTGATCTTTGTGGCGGTTTCGTCCTTCCTTCTTGCTGCGTCGACCATTCTGCTGCCTGCAGCGTCCCGCGTTTATCTGGACCGGATTTTAAGCGGAAGAGATCCGGACTGGCTCCTGCCGCTCCTGCTGCTGCTTGGTCTGATCTGCCTGGTGCAGTTTGTCGTCGGGGTCGTGCAGTCTGTCTATCAGATGAAACTCTTTGGAATTTTAGGGGTAAAAGGCAGTGCCGGGTACATGTGGCATCTTTTTCACCTACCTGCGGAATTTTTCTTTCAGAGATATCCCGGTGATCTGCAGCAGAATGAAGAAGCCACCCGCAGAATTTCGGAGACTGTCATCCTGCGCATCGTCCCGCTCCTCATCAACGGCTTGATCATGTTTTTTTATTTTTCCGCTATGATCAGGTACAGTCGGATGATGTCCGTATTCGGCCTTTCGATCGTGGCTGTCAATCTGGCATTATCCAGATATATCGCGAACCGCCGGGGCAATATAGTCAGGGTCATGAAGCGCAGCATGGGAAAGCTGATGTCCTGCTCCATGGCTGGATTTGGCATGCTCGAAAGCATCAAGGCAAGCGGTTCTGAAAACGCCTTTTTCGGGAGGTGGGCCGGGTATCAGGCAAGTGTGAATGAACAGAATGTCCGCTATGAGAGGACATCCCAGATACTCGGAAGTATTCCTGGAATTCTCATGAAACTGGCATATATTGTTCTTCTGGTCAGCGGTGTCTATCTGGTAATCGGCGGGCAGTTTACACTGGGCTGCGTCGTGGCTTTTCAGGCATACCTTACGGCCTTTATGAATCCGGCCGGGGAACTGGTAGATTCCGAACAGATGATACAGGAAATGAGAGCGGATCTGGAACGGATCGAAGACATCATGAGCTATCCGGAATATGATCCCTGCATGGGAGATGACACGGAGAAAACGCCGGAAAAGCTCCATGGAAGCATAGAAGCGGATCACCTTACGTTTGGTTATGCAGCCCTGGAAGAACCGTTGATCCGTGATATTTCCTTCAGGATAGAAGCCGGTTCAAGCGTAGCGATCGTTGGCGCTTCCGGCTGCGGAAAATCGACGATCCTTTCCCTTGTTTCAGGCCTTTACAGGCCCTGGGAGGGGGAAATCCGGTATGACGGAAGACCCATGCGGGAGATATCAAAAACGGAGCTGCGCGGTTCGATGGCTGTCATAGATCAGAACATTGCGCTTTTCCATGACACGATCGCCAATAATATAAAAATGTGGGACAATTCCATCGAAGACTTTGAGATGATCCTGGCGGCAAGAGATGCCCTTATTCATGATGAGATCCAGGCAAGAGAAAACGGATACAATCATGTCATTTCAGAAGGCGGAGCGAATCTTTCGGGAGGGCAGAGACAGAGGATAGAGATTGCCAGAGCGCTTGTCACAGATCCTTCGATAGTCATCATGGATGAAGCGACAAGTGCACTGGATGCTGCGACAGAAAGAAGTGTGATTGAAAACATCCGCAATAGGGGGATCACATGCCTGATCGTTGCCCACAGGCTTTCAACTGTCAGAGACTGCGACAGGATCATTGTTCTGGATGGGGGGAGGATCGCAGAGAACGGAACACATGAGGAGCTTATGGAACTGGGCGGATTCTATTATTCCCTTGTCATGAATGACTAAGGAGCAGGAGGGTATCATTGGGACTGTTTTATGAAAGACAGAAGGAAAAGGCCAGACTGGAAGAGGAAATGCTGGCGGAGTCTGTATATGACCTGAGCAGAGCTGTAATGGGAGACCGGGTCTCGTACCGGACCGACAGTAAGAGACTGCGTGAACTGCGTGCCATTGAGGATCTGGGATCCTTCCTGAACATTGGTCTTCCATATTCAGCTGACTCAGCCCTGACGATGGAATGGTACCAGGAAACCTTCTTCCGGCCTCAGGGGATCATGTGGCGGACAGTCAGACTGGAAGGAAAGTGGTATGAGCAGGCTACAGGCATCATGCTGGGCGCTTTGGAAGATGGGACCAGTGTTGCTTTGGTACCGATGGGGACCGGCGGATACAGCTTCCGTGATCCGGCCACCGGGAAAAGGATTCGGATCACAAAGGCCAATGCGGGAAGGTTCCATACGGAAGCGGTTTTATACTACAGGGCATTGCCGGCAAGGCGGATCGATTCTGACGATATCAGGCAGTTTGCTTTAAGATCTGTCTCTGCTTCCGAGCTGATCCTGCTTTTGTCTGCAACACTTGCGGCAGTATTGCTCGGAATGGTTACTCCGGCTATGACGGCGCTTCTTTTTTCCAATATAACAGTCACCGGAGATACACATATTCTTTTCGTGGTATTCGTGATTTTGGTCATCGTAACAGCCGCCACGTTTCTGGTCACCAGCATGAAGCAGCTGCTCCTTGCAAGGATCAGTACAAAAGTGGCCATCCCTCTGCAGGCTGCCTTCATGATGCGTGCGCTTACCTCACCTGCGGGGATAACAAGAGAATTGTCTGCCGGTGATATGGGAAGCAGGATCGGTTCACTGTACAGCAGCCTGAAGATATTGATCAACATGTTTCTTTCCATGATGCTGACGGCTGCGTGTTCCTTTGCCTGCTTTTTCCAGATGTTCTCTTTTGCTCCCAGACCGGCGGCGATCGCGCTGGGGATAACTGTTTTTCTTGTGCTTTTGTATACGCAGGTCATTTGGAAACAGTTCCGCGTCAGTACAGAGAGAATGAACGATCAGGCTGAAGAATCCGGATTGACCTACACCATGATGAGCGGCATACAGAAGATCACTCTTTCCGGCGCGGAAAGCCGTGCGTTTTCCGTGTGGGCAAGAGTCTTTCAGAAGGCAGCAAAGACAGTTTATAATCCGCCGCTGATACTGAAGATCCATGGTGCACTGACTCATGTTATACTGCTTCTTGGGACGATCATCATGTTTTATGCCGGCGCATCGGCGGCTGTGCCGCCGAGTGCCTTTTATGCCTTTTTATGCTCTTATGAGATGCTCACCGGGGCCCTGATTATGATAAGCGGCAATGCGGCGGGGTTTGCCGATGCCCTTCCTGTGCTTCGGATCCTGAAACCTCTTATGGACCTGGAACCGGAAACCGGAGAAGGGAAAGAGGTTGTACGGAATCTAAAAGGAAATATTTCTCTTCATGGTATTTCATTCCGGTATGATAAAAAAACACCGCCCGTGCTTGAGAACCTGAGTATTCAGATCCACAGCGGTGAATGTGTAGCCATCGTCGGTCCTTCGGGATGTGGTAAGAGTACCCTCATCCGTTTACTGCTCGGATTTGAACAGCCTGATGAGGGGGATATTTTTTATGACGGAAAGAATCTCCGCACGATGGATCTTACATCGCTGCGCAGGAAGATAGGTACGGTATTGCAAAACGGAGATTGCTTCCAGGGTACGATCTTTTCCAATATTACCGTATCCGGTGAGGGTCTTACCGAGGAGGATGCCTGGGCAGCCGCGAGGATTGCAGGTATTGAGGATGATATACGGTCTCTTCCTTTGAAAATGAACACGCCGATACCGGACGGCGGGCGCGTCCTGTCCGGCGGACAAAAACAGCGTTTGCTTATCGCAAGAGCTGTCGCACCGAAACCAGCTGTCGTTTTTTTGGATGAGGCAACCAGTGCATTGGATAACCAGATCCAGAAGCAGGTGTCCGACGCGCTTGATCAGCTTAACTGTACCCGCATCGTCATCGCCCACCGGCTTTCCACCGTCAGGAACTGTGACCGTATCCTGGTGATGGATCAGGGAGCCATCATCGAGGAAGGTACCTATGAGGAACTGATTTGTAAAAATGGTTATTTTGCAGAACTTGTCAACCGGCAAAGATTGACCGCGTAAATGTCCGTCTCCCGAATGGAAAGTGAAACGGAAAGAGCACGGAGGTGTTCCTGAATAAGAATTCATATACAGTTTTTTACGGAGACTTTTACTTATGAAGAAACAGATCATGCTGCTTGCAGCGATCCTTT
>CAMOXX010000109.1 GCA_946629475.1 uncultured Blautia sp.
AATACATCTTTTACAATTGTCCAGTGGTTTGCTTTAATAATATTGGACTGTCCATGCACTGAAAAAAGATTTATATTTCAGAAAAAAGTGGTATTATAGTGTCGTAACATGAGAAACTCAAAGGAGAATGACGAATGATGAAAAGAACAGGAATAATGTTACTGCTGGTATCACTGCTTGTGTCCGCGCCCGGGCCGGCTTTTGGCGCGGATATGTCTTCCGGAAGGCCGGAGGATGATCCGGCTGTCATGATGCCGGAGAATTCTTACGAGCTTGTAAACGCTGCTGAAGTCAACGGCCGGCAGGGAGTCTGCAGTGAGGGGGATTATTACTGGGTAAGCGGCTCTGCCGTATTGACAAAATACGATAAGGAATGGAACGCCGTTCTGACAAATGATGATCCGTTTAAGGACTTTGAGATCGAAGTCAACCATATCGGGGATATTGATGTTTATGAGAATGAGCTCTACATCGGCGCAGAGTACTTTATGGATGGCGTCGGCGAAAATATCCAGATTGCGGTATATGACGGAGATACCCTGGAACTGAAACGGACCTTCCCGTTTGAGCCGGACAGCGGACAGCTGGAATGCTCCGGTATCGCAGTGGACCCGGACACAAAAACTGTCTGGATGTGCTCCTGGGTCGGAGAGGAAAGCGGCCGGTATCTGTACAGATATGATCTGGAGACCGGAGAATATCTCGGGAAGGTTCACATGCAGATGCCTCCGCAGTGGGTGCAGGGAATGGCATATCATGACGGCTCCTTTTATCTGACAGCGGATGACGGAAATGCTGATGACAATGAGCCGGATCATCTTTACCGCACTAAAATTGCAGACGACCTCACGTACTGCACTGTCACACTTGAGAGAACGTTCGACGACGTGACAAGACAGGGGGAGATCGAAGGCCTGACCTTTGATGAAGAAAGCGGCAGCCTGCTTCTGCTGTACAACAGGGGAGCAAGAATCGTTCTGGGGATGCCAAAAGGCTTTTACGAAGGGTATGATAAGGAAATATCAGAAGTTTTCGTCTATAATGTATCTTCAAAATAAAGAGTTGTTTGTTTTGAGCAGCCTGGAAAAGAATGATTGGATACCGTAAGGAGAAATAAGCAGGTGCGCCAGCCGACAGCCGCTCTGCAGAGCGGCTGTCGCTCTGCGTGGAACAGCTTCAATATATGGAAGAACCGTTACAGAAATATATGTGATTAAGAAGGAATAGTTTATGTACAGGTATTTTGAAATCAATGCCGGGAGCAGCAACATACGATGCAAGCTTTACTGCAGAGAAAAGGGGGTTCATGAAAAAGCGATTGTTTTCTGCACCGGTTTTGCCGGACATAAGGACAATATGGCGGCATACAGGTTTGCCGAGAAGGTTCTCTCCAAAAAGGATGTCATGGTTGTAGTATTCAACTGGCCTGCCCATGGAGATGATGTGAAGAAAAAGCTGTCTCTGGATGACTGCAGCACATATCTTGAACTGGTAATCAGGGAAATGAAAGAATCCTATGGAGCAAGTGAGCTTACCTGTTACGCAACGAGCTTTGGAGGATATCTGGTTCTGAAATACATTAAGGAGCATGGGAATCCGTTCCGGAAGGTCGCGCTTCGCTGCCCGGCTGTGGATATGTACGATGTGTTCAGCAGCAGTATCATGGAGAATGATGAGTACGACAGGATCATGAAAGGAAAAGAGGTGAAGGTCGGGTTCGACCGGAAACTGATTATCACACGATCTTTCCTGGAGGATCTGAAAGCTAATGACATCCGCCATTGGGATTTTCTGGATTATGCGGATGACATTCTGATTCTGCACGGAACGGCGGATGAGATTGTTCCTTTTGAGAGCAGCAAATCATTTGCCGAGGATAATGTGATTGAGTTCATTCCCATTGAGGGGGCGGACCACAGGTTTCAGAATCCGGCGCATATGAGTCTCGCGACAAAATATGTGATGGAATTCTTCTTTGACAGCCAGGTTTAACACAAGGCAATCAGAATTTTTTGGTGGATTAAGGAGGACAGTATGAGTAACAATCAATCATTATCAGAAGCACCGGCAATAAGTCGGGATAAGGTCATTGTCCGAACCAGCATTGTGGGAATTCTGGCCAATGTGCTGCTTGCAGCCTTTAAGGCAGTTATCGGAATCGCTTCCAATTCCATTGCGGTCATTCTGGATGCGGTGAATAATCTTTCGGATGCTCTTTCTTCCATCATTACAATCGCGGGGACAAAGCTTGCTGCCAAGCTTCCCGACAAAAAGCATCCTATGGGGCATGGCCGGATCGAGTATCTCAGCGCCATGATCGTATCAGGAATCGTGCTCTATGCAGGTATCACTTCTGCTGTAGAATCGGTAAAGAAGATCATTCATCCGGAGAAGCCGGATTACAGTGTACTGTCACTTGTGATTATCGCTGTGGCTGTCGCGGTCAAGATCGTTCTGGGCCGGTATGTAAAAGCACAGGGGAAAAAGGTGAATTCCGGTTCGCTTGTTGCTTCCGGTTCAGATGCGATGTTTGATGCAATTCTTTCGGCCTCTGTGCTGGCCTGTGCGATAATCTTCATGATCAGCGGCTTATCGCTGGAGGCTTATGTCGGCGCGGTCATCTCAGTGATTATCATCAAATCCGGTATTGAAATGATGATGGAAACACTGAACGAGATCCTTGGAACCAGGGCGGATAAAGAGGTCACGGATCAGATCAAGGCGCTCCTGACCGAGGAAGAAGAGGTGCGCGGAGCGTACGATCTGATCATGTACAACTATGGACCGGACAGAAACTACGCATCGGTTCATCTTGAACTGCCTGACAAAATGACGGTCAGGGAGGCTGACCGCCTGACCAGAAGGCTGGAAGCAAAGGTGTACAGGGAAACGGGAGTTGTGATGGTCGGTGTTGGACTGTACTCGTATAATACGGGGAGCGATGAAGCCGCAAAGATCCAGAATGAGGTAAGGGAGAGCGTCCTGGCTCATGAGTGGGTTGTTCAGCTGCATGGATTTTATGTCGATCTGGAGACAAAGGAAATGCGCTTTGATGCAGTAATGAGCTTTGACATTCAGCCGGAAAAAGGTCTGGAAATATTGTATTCTGAGATGCAGAAAGCATACCCGGACTACAGGATTGTGATCGCGCCGGATGTCGATATATCCGTGACGGACTGAAGAGAGTGAGAATTTCCGCGTTACACCTTGCATTTGAGAAACAGACATTGTAAAATATCATGTGTCTGTTCAGGGTTGAACAGATCTCAGGGCCGAGAAACATAATAACAACAGGACAGAACATCAGGAGGAGAGGAACATGTATACGATTACCGAACTGTATGATCTGGAACATACGCTGGCCAGAGAGTATCTGCAGCAGTTCACCTATCCATGGGAAGCTCTGGCAGGGATAAAGCAGATGATTATCAGCCTTGGTGAGACTCTCAGCGAGGAGGAGTATATAAGGAACGGTGAGCAGGTCTGGGTACACCGGACCGCGAAAGTGTTTCCATCGGCATATCTGGGTGCTCCATGTATCATAGGACCGAATACGGAGGTCCGCCACGGGGCGTTTATCCGGGGTTCTGCGCTTGTAGGTGCAGACTGCGTCGTCGGCAATTCGGTGGAGCTGAAGAATGTCATTCTTTTTGACCATGTTCAGGTTCCGCATTACAACTATGTGGGGGATTCCATCCTCGGGTATTATTCCCACATGGGGGCGGGTTCCATCACCAGCAATGTACGTTCAGACAAAAAACTGGTAAAAGTCCACGCTCCTGAGGGCGATATCGAAACAGGAATCAAAAAATTCGGCGCGATGCTTGGAGATTATGTGGAGTGCGGCTGCAACAGCGTATGCAATCCGGGTACGGTCATCGGAAGGCACAGCAATGTGTATCCTACTTCCTGCGTGCGCGGGGTGGTACCGGAGCACAGCATCTATAAAAACACTGGAGAAATAACAGCCAAAGTGGATTGACTGGCATAGAAAGGATTGTTATGGGAAAGTATTTTGGAACAGATGGTTTCCGGGGAGAAGCCAACGTTGTCTTGACATATGAGCATGCGGTAAAGATCGGACGTTTTCTTGGCTGGTATTTCGGTGAAAGGATCGGAAAAAAAGCGAAAATCGTGATCGGCAAGGATACTAGGCTTTCATCCTACATGTATGAGTACGGCCTGTCGGCGGGACTGACAGCGTCCGGTGCGGATGCCTATACCATGCATGTTACGACAACCCCGAGCGTGTCGTACATCACCAGAGCGGATGATTTTGATTGTGGAATCATGATCAGCGCTTCGCACAATCCGTACTACGATAACGGAATCAAGATTCTGAACGCAAACGGTGAAAAGATGGAGGAGGAAACGCTTCTCCTTGTTGAGGATTATATCGACGGAAAGTTTGCCGAAATCCCGATGGCGGTGCGTGACAAAATCGGCAGGACGGTAGACTATGTGGAAGGGCGGAACCGTTATATCGGATATCTGATTTCTACATCCAAATATTCCTACAAAGGCAAAAAAGTCGGACTGGACTGCGCAAACGGTGCTTCCTGGTCGATTGCAAAGGGCGTGTTTGATGCTCTGGGAGCCAAAACGTATGTGATTAACGCGGAACCGAACGGATGCAACATCAATATCGACTGCGGTTCCACCCATATTGAACATCTTCAGAGATTTGTGAAAGGACAGGGCCTGGATGTTGGATTCGCGTTTGATGGTGATGCGGACCGCTGCCTCTGTGTTGATGAAAACGGCAATGTTGTGACCGGCGACCATATCATGTATATTTACAGCCTTTACATGAAGGAGAGAGGAAAACTCATCAACAACAAGGTGGTCACTACCGTCATGTCCAACTTCGGCCTTTATAAGGCGCTTGACAAGGTTGGCATCGAATATGAAAAGACCAAGGTTGGCGACAAGTACGTTTACGAAAATATGGTAAAGAACGGCCACAGGATCGGCGGAGAACAGTCAGGCCATATCATCTTTACGAAGTACGCTACAACCGGTGACGGAATTTTGACTGCGATGAAGATGATGGAGGTTATGCTTGCGAAAAACAAGCCTTTGTCTGAGCTTGCTGAGCCCTGCAGATTCTACCCGCAGGTGCTGAAAAACGTCCGTGTGAAATCAAAACCGGAAGCCCAGAATGATCCGGATGTTCAGGCTGCAGTGGCTGAAGTGGAAAAACTGCTGGGTGAGAACGGCCGTATCCTGGTCCGCGAGAGCGGGACAGAGCCTGTAATCCGCGTTATGGTTGAGGCGGACAGCGACGAGCTGTGCGAAAAATACGTGGATCAGGTGATTAATGTGATAAAACAGAAGGGTCATATCGTATATGACGTCTGATACATGATATAAAAACGCCTCCGGCACCGCGGTTCATGAGCAGAAGTGAAGCGTATTGTGAATGTCCGCATGAATGATGAATAATATCCCTTCTCTGACGGTTTCGACAAAAATCGTCAGGGAAGGTTTTTTTTTATGGATTCGACAAAACTTCCTATGGACTTTGCGGTTCTGGAAACGCTATAATGCCCATATCAGGAATTCTTCCAAACAACATTCGCCCTGATCAGGGAGGATGCCTCCAATGGCTGAAAGGAATAAAAATGAATACGAATGCTCTGCTGCATTTTCGCGGGGAACTCATGGAGAAACTGGATATTGCCCGTGAGCTGTCCGATGAGGAGATCCGCGAAGCGATTGATGCTGTCATGCTCGGGGATAAAAACAGTTTTCCGCTGACGCTGAGAGACCGGACCCGCTTGAGGGAAGAACTGTTCTGCTCGGTACGCAAGCTGGATGTGCTGCAGGAACTGATCGACGATGACAGCGTAACGGAAATTATGGTGAACGGCCCGGATTCTATCTTCATAGAACGGGACGGAAAAGTAAAAAAGCATGACCGGTCATTCACATCCCTTGAGAAGCTGGAGGATGTGATTCAGCAGATTGTGGGTAGGTGCAACCGTGTCGTCAACGAGTCGGCTCCGATCGTGGATGCCAGGCTGGCGGGAGGAGCGAGGGTGAATGCGGTGGTTCCCCCGGCATCCATCGATGGACCGGTGCTGACTATCCGGCGTTTTTCCGAAAAGCCTGTTACGATGGAACGGCTGATAGCCTGGGACAGCATCACTGAGGAGTGCGCATCCTCTCTGGAAGAGATGGTGAAGGACAGGTTCTCAATCGTAATCGGAGGAGGCACCGGCAGCGGCAAAACAACGTTCCTTGGGGCTCTTTCGGGATTCATCCCGGAGGATGAGAGGATCATCACGATTGAAGATAATGCGGAGCTCCGGATTCAGGGGATACCGAATCTTGTACGCCTGGAAGCGAAAAGTGCGAACACGGAGGGCGGAAGGGAAATCACGATTCGTGACCTGATCAGGACCGCACTCAGGATGAGGCCGGACCGTATCATTGTTGGGGAGTGCCGCGGCCCGGAGGCTCTTGATATGCTTCAGGCGATGAATACGGGGCATGCCGGATCACTCGGAACAGCACATGCCAACAGCTGCCCGGATATGCTGATCCGCCTGGAAACCATGGTCCTTATGGGGGCCAGCCTTCCGCTCGAAGCAATCCGCCGTCAGATTGCGTCCGGTGTGGATATCCTTGTCCATCTGGGAAGGATGAAGGATAAATCACGCAAGGTGATTGAGGTTGCGGAGATTACCGGGATGTGCGGTGGAGAAGTTGAGCTGAGAACGCTGTTTCAGCGAGGGGAGGATGGGAAACTGATAAAATGCGGCGATCCTGTAAAAAGGAGGGATATGTGAAAAGTGTGAACA
Organism: uncultured Blautia sp.; assembly: GCA_946629475.1. Classification (GTDB taxonomy): domain Bacteria; phylum Bacillota; class Clostridia; order Lachnospirales; family Lachnospiraceae; genus Blautia_A. The sequence goes on from CAMOXX010000109.1 coordinate 6,807, forward strand.
GCAGAAATATGATGAGCAGAGACGAGTTCCGCAGCCGGGATTATACAATCTGCAGGCTGTCTGTTTTCGAACAGATCAGGATTACAGCAGTCGGGGCAGGTCTGTGCCTGACAGCGGATTATCTGTTTTATGAAAATCCGCTGGCACTTCTTCCTATGATTCCTTTTCCGTTCCTGTATCTGAAGGTTTGCAGGGACAGAGCTGTCAGAAAAAGAAAGCAGGAGCTGAATTATCAGTTTCGGGACGCGCTTCTATCCATGTCGGCAGCAGTTCAGGCGGGGTACTCTCTGGAAAACGCGATCCATGCCTGCGCGAAGGATCTCGGGCAGATATACCGTTCAGATACCGATATCGTGCAGGAGTTCCGCTATATGGAAAGCCAGATCCGGGTCAGCGTGCCGGCAGAAGAACTGTTCCGCGATATGGGGAGAAGGAGCGGGGTGGAAGACATCGAAAACTTTGCGTCGGTGGTGACGGTCTGCAGACATATGGGCGGTGACATGAATGCCGTGATTCAGAAATGCGCCAGAATGGTGGCGGACAAGATCGATGTTTATCGGGAAATTCAGACATCCATTACGGCAAAAAAAGCCGAGCAGAATATCATGAGCTTCATGCCGGCAGGAATCATTCTTTATCTGAAGCTGACAAGCCCGGGCTTTCTCTCGCCGCTGTATGGAAACCTGTTCGGAATCCTTGTGATGACCGTATGTCTGGCAGTGTATGTTTTTGCGTACTGGCTGGGAAAAAGAATTGTGGAGATCGAGATGTGAGGAGGAAAGCTGGCGAATGTGGCTTCATGGGACGATTTTTGCGGGGCTTCTGCTGATCCTGGCCGGCAGCAGGATGGGATGGCTTCAAAAATTTGAAGGGATGGATGCGAGAAGCTTCCGGCTTTTCTGGATCGCGGCCTTTGCGGGCAACCTGCTTGGGTCAGGCTTAACTGCGAAGGAATATATGGAGCCGGACGAGACGTTCACAAAGCTGGCCAGGGAAGAAGGTAAGGCCTATAAACAGGAATTATCTGTTGAGGTGGACGGAAGCGAGGTACGCACAGTCCGTATTCTGGTTCCGGGAAAGGAGATTTACGCATCCGAAGAAACGGACACAGAGCAGGATGGGAATGCTTTTGAACGAAGTGCCGAGAGGCAGATCGAAGACAAAGTAACCCTTTATAATCAGGAAAAAAACGATCCGGATTATTATTACCTTCCTGATCAGCTGGACGGAAAATCGTACTCCTGGAAGAGCAGAAAAGACAGCAGCGGCAAGACCATATCCGGCCTGTTCCTGGCCGGAGGACTTTTGATCCTGGTGCTGGGAGGCAGGGAAGCCGGCAGAAAAGAGCAGGAGCGGCAGGAAAAAATGCTTCTGGAGTATCCGCCTGTGATCATGAAGTTTACACTTCTGATCCAGGCAGGCATGTCGATCCGGAGGGCTTTTCAGAAGATGGCATCGGATTATGCATCCGAGAAAAAAAGGGGAAAGGGCGCTCCGGGAAAGAAAAGGAAAACCAGAGAAAAAACGTCTCTGGCAGGGGAAGAGATCCTGATGGTCGTCCACGAACTGGAGAGCGGTGTATCGGAAGCGGAAGCCTATCGGCATCTGGGAGAGAGATGCGGCGGAATCCGGTATCGTACTTTTTCGACGCTGCTTGTGCAGAACCTGCAGAAAGGGGGGAGATCCCTCGGCGATATACTTGAACGGGAGTCTGTAGATGCATGGGAGGAACGCAAGCAGAAAGCGCGGGTCATGGGGGAGACAGCCTCCACGAGGCTGCTTTTCCCGATGATGCTGATGCTGCTGATTGTGATGGGAGTGATCATGATTCCCGCGTTTTTATCCTTCTGACAGGTACAGGTGCGGCGCTGCATTTGTGCGGCGCCGGTCAGTAAAACAGAGAGGTGAAGAAGATGAAAAGAGAAATGGCAGAGTATATAAAGAATGAAATCCGCGAATTCCGGCAGGAAGAGGATGCGGTTGGCGTTATTGAGATCATATTGATTCTGGTTGTACTAATTGGACTCGTTGTGCTCTTCAAAGATCAGATAACCGGCCTGGTTGAGACACTGCTTGCGAAGGTGACAAGCCAGAGCAATTCGATTTAAGCTA
>CAMOXX010000110.1 GCA_946629475.1 uncultured Blautia sp.
TACAGCTTGATTATAGGCTGAAACATCAGGAAAAGCAAGGGATTTTACAGAAACAGAGACATCTATTTATACGGAGACGACTTGAGATATCCACTGTCGTCAGCAAAAAACAATTGCTAATATTATTTCAGTATGAGGTGATCAATATGGAATACCAGATTATAAAAATCAACGCCAATACATGGCGTATTGAAGATGGCGGTGTGCGTTTCTTCCTGCTGACAGGAACGGAGAAAGCACTTCTGATCGATTCGGGAATGATGGTGAACAATGCGAAAGAGATCGCGGAAAGTCTGACAGACCTTCCCGTTTCTCTGCTGAACACACATGCGGATCGCGACCACATCGGCAGTAATGAGCAGTTTGCGAGTTTCTATATGCATCCGGCAGAGGAATCGCTCTATCGCGGTTCGGAAAAGCCGGGGCGGATTATTCCGATTCAGGAAGGCGATACAATTGACCTTGGGGAACGTGAACTGAAGATTATTGATCTCCCGGGTCATACACCCGGAAGTATTGCCGTTCTGGATATAGCTGCCCGGGTACTGATCAGCGGTGACCCCATACAGCGTTACGGCAGAATATTCATGTTTGGACCGCATCGGAACATGGAAGCATATATCAAAAGTCTGGAGCAGTTGGAGAAGAGAAAGTCTGAATTTGATGAGATATGGCCGTCTCATGCGGATATTCCTATAACGACAGACACGATAAAAATGCTGCATGATGGCGCGCAGGATATCCTGGCAGGCAAGGTGACGGGAAAACCAGAAGAAATGTTTGGCTGCAGCATTGCTGCATATGACCTGGGTTTCTGCACGATACTATGTGACAGATAAGGGTGACATTACATCAGCAAATCTATAGCTGCGTATTTCAGCGCTCTGAATGTGATAAATGCGTTTCTCAGTACACGAAAGGATGCGGAAAGCAATGAAGCGGCAATTGCCTTTTATAAAGCGAATGGTTATATGGGCGAGCCATAAGTATGAATGTCATTTAAGAACAGGGCGAAGCACTTGCTGCTGAACCCGTCCAGGAACGTGATGCGTCACGCAAAACGGGGGAAAGCTTACAGAACGCTTTCCCCCAGACACTTCTCCGGCTGAATCAGTTTTGAATCAGGTTTTCAAGAGTCTCAAACAAGACCTCAGGCTGTACGGGCTTGGACAGATGTGCATTGAGTCCCGCCTGCAGAGAACGCTGCACGTCCTCGTCAAAAGCGTTGGCTGTCAGGGCGATAATGGGAATACTCCGGGCGTCCTCCCTGTCCATTGCGCGAATGTGCAGTGTGGCTTCAAGACCATCCATCTCCGGCATACGCATATCCATCAGAACCGCATCGTAATAACCCGGTTCATGCCCGCTGAATTTTTCTACCGCGATTCGGCCGTTCTCGGCGATATCGATCTCCATATTGCGGCTCTGCAGCAGCATGGCGATGATCTCCGCGTTGATCTCCATATCCTCCGCAAGCAGGACGCGCCGCCCGGTCAGATCAGCCTTGTGCGTGCGCTGTGCGGCAGTACCGGCCTTTCGCTTGAGGGCTGATTTGAACTCCTCGATCACATCGGCGGCAAACAGTGGTTTGGGTATAAAGCTGTCGACCCCTGCCTGAACTGCCTCCTCCAGGACATCGTCCCAGCGGTAAGCTGTCAGGATGATGATCGCAGATTCATTCCCAATGATACTCCGTATCCTTCGCGTTGTTTCCACTCCGTCCATTTCCGGCATTTTCCAATCGACAAGGATCAGGTTGTATGGTTCCCTTCTGGCATGGCGGAGCTGAACCATTTCGATAGCCTCTTGTCCTGAGGCTGCGATTTCGGATGCGATGCCGGCTTTTTCAAGAACCAGCCTTGCATGCTCACAGGCGATGGGGTCATCATCTGCAATCAGTACGGACATATCTGCCGGGCGTATATCATCCGTGTTATCCGTTTCTTTTCGGTCAGAATTGGTCAGTGTTACGGTCACGGTAAAGACGGAGCCCTTGCCTTTTTCGCTCTCCACCCGGATATCGCCGTTCATCATTTCAACGATTCTCTTTGTGATGGCCAGACCAAGGCCTGAACTTCCGTATCTGTTGGTAGTAGAGGAATCCTCCTGGCTGAAGGTTTCAAAGATATGCGGCAGATATTCCTCGCTGATACCGATGCCTGTGTCAGTGATCGTAAAGCAGAGCGTGGATTTCCCGCTGTACTGTGCCTTCGGCTCCACCTGGAGCGAAACGCTTCCCCCTGCGGGGGTGAATTTTACGGCGTTGCCCAGAATGTTGATCAGTACCTGGCGCAGCTTCATATTGTCGCCGATGTAGTAGTTGTCCACTTCGCCGATGATGCGGCAATGATAATCCAGCCCCTTGTCAGAAGCCTGTCCGCTGAACATGGTGTTGACTGCCTGCAGCATTTCCGGGAAGGAAAACTCTTCATTTTTCAGAATCATACGCCCCGATTCGATGCGGGACATATCCAGAATATCGTTGATAAGATAAAGAAGATGATCAGCAGATGAACCGATTTTCCTTAAATACTCCTTTGTCTTTTCCGGTGTCTCCGGATCATTGAGCGCAATATTGTCAAGACCGATGATCGCATTCATGGGTGTGCGGATCTCGTGGCTCATGCTGGAGAGAAACGCGGTCTTAGCCTTGCTTGCCTGCTTCGCTTCCGTCAGTGCCTCACTGAGCAGTTTGCTCTGCTCCTCAAGCTGCTCCTGCAGCTTAATACGCTCCTCCAGCTCCTCCTGTTTTCCCCTGACTTCAGCTTCGGCGGTCTCGCGGTCCAGCAGGAGCTTTGCATTGTGCCGCGTCTGTGTGAAGACGAAGGTAAACATACCAAGCATCGCGATCACGGTGATCACAGATTGAATAATGCTTCTCTTTACAATACCCTCTGAAATGTAGCTGATCTCACTGCTGATGACGCTTTCCCTGACCAGATATGTCAACAGCCAGTCAGTGCCGTCTACCGGGACATAACTCAGCGTTTCCTGTATATCGTTGTACATAAAGGAAACCTCGCCGCGCTGTCCGGACTGAAAACCACTAACAAAAGCATCGTAGGAATATCCGTTTTCGTATTCTGCGGATTTCATAGCCGCCAACAGATTATCCTCCGATGAAAGCCCCTCCAGAACCATGTTGGTAAGGGCAATACCGTCTGTTGTATAGATGTTGCAGAAGGTGGCACCTTTACTTCCGGCATCCATCGACACTCCCGACAGCATAACGTTCATATCAATTTCCTCGAAACAGACTGTCAGTGTTTTATTGTTAAACGGGATGTTGACCGGAACTGCAATTACTACCTTTTTTTCGGGACTGTTGAGATTAAAAATAGAGATTTCCGGCTCTGATATTGTTTTGTAGTCAAAGTCATATTCATCAATATTGCTTTGTGTTCCCTGGGAAGTATAAATCAGACCATCGGTATCAACGAAGGCAAACTTGTCCAGATTATAAAGCTGTTTCATGCGGAACTGATACGCCTCCATATGTTCCTTATCGCTCAAATCCTCTTCACTCAGAAGACTGATTGCGATCTGAATCGCCTGGATGTTGCCGCGCAGATTGTTTTCCACGACCTGCTCCCGGCGGCCGGCCAGCTCGTCCAGATACAGGAGGCTTACGGTGCGGACAGCCTGGTCGGTATCCTTTTTTGCGCTTCGGCCTGCCCAGGCCGTACCCATTATCATGATAACTGCAATGATCAGACTGCAGAGTATTGTAATTTTCGCTGTGTTATTCTTCATTCCGTGAACCTCTTTTCAAAAACAGTGTAACTGTGAAGGCACTAACAGATATGACTTGATAAGCATAGCATGATTTTCTTTAAAATTCCACCCTGTAAAAAGGAATATGACGGGATGGTGAATCATATGATACTTTTTCTGAAAACAGAAGCAATTCATCTAAAAAAAGTTGACGGTCATCCCTTTTTTCTTCATAATAGAATTAATAGTTTACGGCAGCTTGACCTGTTGAAGACGGAGATGCTGCATTGAAATTTGGCGAGTACCAGGATCTGCAGCAGATCGATTATTCGCAGATCGATCTGGATGTCCTGTATCGGGATACAGGATGGGAATGCCGGTACGAACTGAAGGATCGCATTGCTGCTGCAGCACAGTGGGTAAAACAGTATGGATGAAGAAAGAAAAACTGTATATTTGCTGTTGTTCACATTTTTGATATTGCTTGCGGGTTTTCCTGTTTTTGCAGAGACACAGGGAGAGAACGGTATCGACTACATGGCTTTGGTCAATAAACTCAACCCCCTGCCGGATGGCTGGGAGGATGCATTGAAGACCGTTACGATCACCAATTCTGTGGGTGACGAAGTGGAGGCAGAAGTGAGAGCTTTTTCCGCTTATGAACAGCTGCGGGATGACCTGGAAAAGAATGATGATATATATCTTGAACTCGATTCTGCCCGGCGCTCGATTGCCGCACAGCAGGAAATCATGGACCGTTTCATAGAAAAGTACGGTGCAGACTATGCAGCGAAAACCGTTGCGCAGCCAGGGTATTCCGAACACCATACAGGCCTGGCACTGGATCTTTACTTCAGGGTCAGGGACGATGCCGGCGGGTTTACGGATGTCTATTATAATGAGGACATGGAGAAAGACGAATATAAAGGCATATGGGAAAAGATTCATGAAAAACTCGCCGATTATGGTTTTATCCTGCGTTATCTCGAAGGTGAGGAACATATTACTGGTTATCGCTATGAACCATGGCATATTCGTTATCTGGATAATACCGATATTGCAGGGGAAATCATGTCCAGGCCCGGTCTGACACTGGAAGAGTATCTGGCAGGGAGAGAGGCACCGGAGCCTGCGGTCGACCTCAGCGGTTCTGAACTTTACACAGAGGAAGAACTAAAGGATGCCATGCTGGCAGCCAAATGTATGTTTGCGTCCTGGGCAGGCTGTGAACTGCATTCCATTCGTTACGCGGGTGATGAAGCCAACAATGAGGAGAATCTCAACTGGCTGAATTCCCTCGAAGAGGGAGCGGAATATGAACAGGCAGCGGAGCTTTTGATGAATTTTCACACTGACAGGGATGTCGGGGGTGCCTGGGAGCCGGATCAGGAGTATATTGATTACCAGTGGTGGCTGGCACGCAGGAAGGACAGCGGCTGGGAAATTGTAAGCACCGGGTATTGAACTGGATCTTCCGAACATTGAACATTCCCGGACGGGAGAACGAAAGGAGAAAAATGAAAAAGGTTTGTGGGTTTTTTATGACTTTTGTACTGTTTATGGCAATTGCAGCTGTCAATACCAAAGCCGGGGAGACGGCGGATTCGGCATTTCCGCTTCCCGTAAAAGTACTTTTGCTTCCAAAATTTGAAATCGGAGAGATGGCCGGTGATTTTCCTGGAGAGGCGCAGTACTACTATGAGCAGTATCTGGCAGGAGCCGAGGAGTATGATATTACCGGGGGTGAAAACGGGCTGACATTATATTACAAAGACAGTGTTGCGCTTTCGGTGCTGGGTATGGGCAAGGTCAACGCAGCACTGGGAACGATGGCTGTCCTCTCAGACGATCGATTTGATTTTTCTGACGCTTATATCATCTCTACGGGCTGTGCGGGTTCTTCCGTTGGAAATACGGTTATGGGAGATGTGTTTATTATTACTTCGGCGGTGGACTATGATCTGGGACACCATGCAGACGGCCGGGACATTGCTGACCCTGACGGCACTTCCTGGTTCCATGATGCAGATTATGACGATGCTGCTGTGACTATCCTGAACCAGGACTTAATAGAAAAAGTTTACTCACTTGTGAAAGATACTCCGCTGGAAACGACAGAACAGACCAGAAATTTTATGCGTCGGGCTTTTGATGACGCAGAATGGGCGCTCCGGGATCCGCAGGTGCTGAGAGGGACAACGGTGACAGGAGATAATTACTGGAAGGGCAGCTACGGACATAAAAACGCATTGCTCATGGTGGAAACATACGGGTGTCCGGATCCGTACACATCGACGGAGATGGAGGACGCAGCTATAGCCAGGACTGCTGAATGGATGGGGCTGCTTGATCACCTGATTATTATACGGGACAGCGTGAATATGGATGAATTTATGCTGGGGGAGACGCCTGAAAGCCTCTGGAAAGCTGCTGATACTGAGAGCCTGTCGGATGATGATTCCGCTGAAGCCGCTGATATCTTTGATGTCGGCATGAAGAACAATTTTGAAGTCGGGCGAATTATCATCGACGCGATCCTGGACGGTCAGTGGCGCGTGGGACATGTAAATCAATCAGCACTTAGTTGAGGTCATATACAATGATTTTATACCATACAACTGACCGGGAAATCCGAAATCCAGATATTCATTTCGGAAGAAAGAATGCGGACTGGATATTCATATATTCACCCGCGATGTGGAATGGTTCCGGTACATTTTTTACAACCGCAGGGCAGAAGATACTCTGACAGCAGATGTGGTAATGGGGCCGATCGCCACCGACACGATTTTTGATACCCTTGGCATTATAAGCAGCGGATACCTGGATCCGGAGGATGCGATGAAGCTCCTCATGATTGGGCCGGCTTATACACAGGTCGCCATAAAGACGGAACGTGCGGTGCAGAACCTGCGGTGGATGAAATCTGAGCGGATCAGCAGGCTGGATGAGACATCATTGAAGACCGAGCAGGAGTTGTTCCAAGGCGCATTTGCCAGGAAACTGGAGCAGATTCTGGAGGAAGGTTTTGATTAATATGGGTAAAAAACAATCGCCGGGTCCTACCGGTATACGGAAATGGTATGTAATGCATAAGAGCCGGATTGCTTTTACACTTGCTCTTGTAGTACTGGAAATTATTCTTTCAGCATCCGGCCTGGGATTTATCCATTTCGGCAACCTCTCGATAACCATTTTGCATATTCCGGCGATCATCGCTGCTGTCATTATCGGCCTTCCGGAAGGACTGATTCTATCCGTCGTTTTCGGCGTCATGTCTATTATGACTGCATATACGCGGGATATCGGATCGATTGACGCTCTGTTCCGTGATCCCACGATTGCCCTGGTTCCCAGGCTTCTGATTCCGATTGCGGCATGGGCTGGATATAAGGCTGTCTGCCATATCGCAGAAGACCATACGGTTTCAGCAGATCTGATCACCAGCGGCATCGCGGCAATCTGTGGTTCTGTAGCCAATACTTTTTTCGTTGTTCTGGCTATCAGCCTGTTTTATCCCAGCGTGTTCGGGGTGAACGAAAACCTTAATGCGAGGTCTATAATCGTTTCGAACCTGATTGCAATGAATGTGCTGTTTGAGATCATTGCTTCTGTCGCGGCGGCGGTTCTTGCAGCCCTGATCAAGGATTGGATTTGCAGCCACTGTGATTCCCGCCCGGAGCACCCTCCGGTATCGATGCAGAAAACCTTTCAGAAATGGTTTATTCTGTTCATGACGGTTTCATTCTTCATCGCCCTTGTGTTTATGTACCGCATACTTACCAAACAGGATCAGCAGAATGCGGTGGTTTCCCTCAGAATAAAGGCGAGAGATATTACCAGACAGGTCGCACTGCCGGAAGATCTGATCCGGACTTTCGACCTGAAGCTTGGGGACGGCGGGTATGTGGTTCTATTGAGCGACGGAATCGTGAAAAGAGCCGGAAAAGAACAGTTTGAGGGAAAAACCGCAGAGGAGCTGGGAATTCATACGGACAGGATTCCCCTGCACAGTCTGACGGGGATCACCATTAATGGGACTCCCGGGGAATGCATCTTATATAAAAGCGAATCTGTTTACATACTTGCATTCCTGCCTGAGACCGAGATTTATGCCGAAAGAAACCAGAATACTTCGCTGCTCCTGCTTGGACTGCTGATCATATTCTTTGCCATCTATCAGTCGGTTTTGATGATTGTCCGGAGAAATGTCATTCAGAAGCTTGTGGATATAGATGAATCCCTGGCGGAAATCCGGCGTGGAAATCTGGATGAAAAAGTAAATGTCACAGGGAATGTGGAATTTGCAGAACTGTCTCTTGGCATCAACTCTACAGTAGATGCGCTGAAGGAGACGATGGAGGAGATTTCCCGCAGAAATCAGAAGGAGCTGGTATTTGCCAGAGAAGTGCAGCTGTCCGTTCTTCCAAGGTATGATCAGTTTGTATCACTTGCTCTGCCCTTTGAGATCAGCGGCAATATGAGGGCTGCACGTGAGGTGGGCGGAGACTTTTATGATTATTTCCTTATTGGAGAGGATAAGTTGGGAATTGTCATCGCGGATGTTGCGGGAAAAGGAATTCCGGCTGCGCTTTTTATGATGAGAGCCAAGACTCTGGTAAAAAATGTGGTGCTGGGCAGCCAGAACCCGGCCGAGGCGCTGGACTTTGCCAACAAACAGCTTTGCGACAACAATGAAACAACGATGTTCGTCACACTGTGGCTCGGAATCCTGGATTTCCGGGAAGGAGTTCTGGAATTTGCAAACGCAGCGCATAACCCGCCTCTTCTATTAAAATACGGGAAATCTTTGACTTATCTGGATTATAAAAGGTACCGGCGAAGCCTGATGCTTGGAGCAATGGAGGAAACAATCTATCGGAATAACCATATTTCGTTTGAAGCCGGCGACATGCTTTTTCTGTATACGGACGGCGTGACCGAAGCTGCAAACAAAAACGATCAATTGTACGGCGAAGAGCGCCTGAAGAACTGTGTTGATAATAATAAAGAGCTTTTGCCGCAGGAACTGATTGAGGCTGTCCATAAAGATATCGACTGCTTTGTGGACGGAGCCGAACAGTTTGATGATATAACGATGGTCGTGCTGAAGATGAAGCCGGAAGAGG
>CAMOXX010000111.1 GCA_946629475.1 uncultured Blautia sp.
GAGCTCGCCGCCCTGGAACGCATCGTCAAACCAGTCGCCCAGAACCTCTCCCTCAAAGGTCTTTGTCTCGGCCTCGCCGGTCGGAAGGTTGGTTCCAAAGTTGTCGGCCGTCACGGTAAGCGTAAAGTCTCCCAGTTCTACGGTTTCTGCCGCTTCCGGAAGGACGATGGACTCCGGCTGGCCTTCTTCTGCAGATGCGTATCCATAGCCCTCTGTCTCAGCCAGAAGGATGACCATGGCATCTGCCTTCAGGTTCAGTGTGATCTTTCCGTCTGTGATATCCGCATTGTAGATTTTTCCGGTATTCTGATCCAGCAGATATCCGTTTACAAGCCCTTCTGCGAGCTCCACATCTACGGTAACCGGCTCTTCCGCGTTCATGTTGCGGATAAATGCCACTTCTCCGCCGCTCTCCAGAGTTCTGCGGTTCATTCTGACATTATTGTTGGATGCATAGGTGATCTCCGGAGCAACAGTCTCCTGAAGAGCAGCTGCCAGATCCTCCGGAGAACCCGCGTTCTTCGCTCCGAGCTCCACCGCTTCCTGCGCGTAAGCAGCAACCTGGGCATCAGCATCTGCATAAGCTCCGTCCAGATAGCTCGGCTGACGGTTCGGCAGATCGCCGCAGAAGATGATGGCTGCGCCTGCCTCAGCAAGTTCTTTCAGTTTTTCCGCGGTAGCAACCGGAAGAGTTGCCACATCGACGACCAGTGCGTCATAGGTCATTCCGGAGCAGCCGACGACCAGCTTGCCGTCTTCTGCAGAAAGCTCATTCTGGATCGCGTCGTCGTTGATGGCGTCATACAGATATCCTTCGTTATTGAAGGTTCCGATGGTCTCGCCTTCGGTAAGAGCCCCGAACAGCGGCATATAATAAGCCACATCTCCGCTCTGATGTCCGGACTGCAGGATATAGTTGTTTCGCGCGTTGTACAGGTTCAGTGTCTTGTAATATCCGGACAGGGAATCGGTCTCGTTGGTCTCGATACCGATGGTCGGCCATGCTCTCCAGCCTTCCTCGCCCCATACGCCGGCTTCCTTCTGCTCATCGGTGCCGTAATAGGTCGCGTTCAGTCCGTGGTAGAAGAAATTGGACACGCCTGCGGTTGCCATCAGGTCATAGCCTTCCTTGATAAAGGTCGGTGTCAGGGTATAGGGTGTGCTTCCCAGAGTGTAAACCTCAGAGGTAATCAGGTCTTTTCCATATACATGCGCACCGGAGGTGACACGTTTAAGGCCAAGCTCCTCCAGACCTTCTGTCTCGGGAATATCCACATATTTGGAAGAAGCGAGCGTATCGATCGGCGGGTTGTAGGCCTGCTGCCTGTACACCAGCCCGTAATTTGCCAGTGTATCGCTGAACGCCTTCATGCCGTTCTGGAACGCCTGGTTGACCAGCTGCTGATAGTCGTAGGTGATCCGGGCGATCTCATCTTCCGTCAGGTCATAGGTCAGAGGATTGTTGGATGTTGTCTGATACTGGATCGCCGGGTTCTCCGGATTCATGGTCAGGCCAAGGTTGAAGTTGGCTGATCCGATATCATACATGATCGGCAGATATTTTGTGAAGTCGTAGCCGAGAATATTCTCTTCGGATCCTGCCTCCTCAAAAATCTTATCATTGTAGTAATTGTCATTGTGGAATTCGTAGCTGTCGTTGAATGCCGCGCGCACCGTCGCATCGAACTCCTCTGTGATCGTGTGCAGATCGGACGGATACTCCTCATTTCCTTCGATCCAGTCATGCACATATTTTGCGACCGCATCTGCATCCAGATGATCCACAACAAAGTCTCTCTTGTCCGGGTTGTAGTGAAGCTCGGTCAGGCCGATGGAGTTGGAGTCTTCGTTGTAAAGGCCGATCACTTCATAATCGCCTGCTTCAGAAGGCGTGAAGGTCACATTTCCGTCCTGCAGATCGTCGACCGAAATCACGACCGTATTGGCCGGATCCAGAACATACTGATTGACGTAGGATTTGGTGATCTCCTGGGTCTCCGGGTCATAGAAATTCAGCGGGGTGGGCGGAGCTTCCTCATCGGTCTCCTCTGCCGGAGCTTCTCCGAACATTCCGCCGTCGTTTGAGATGATTGCCGGTCCTTCAGTGCTTACGATCTTCGAAATGATCACGGCTTCGAGCTTTGCATTGGTGCCGGTCCAGGTGCCTTCCAGTCCGTCCGGGGCCGCATAGGCATAGACAAAAGGAAGCAGCTGGGTCAGATACAGAGAGCTGACCTCCACCTCGGGCACGGCCTCGGTGATCTCAGTTCCGACCTGGTCGTCCGACACCGTGATGGTTGTTCGCCCCAGTCCCATGTTCCCCATGGTGTCCTCCTGCTGCACAGAGTCATCGCTCGCACAGTAGCCGGAGCCGATATTCAGGTCCACAGTGATCCCGGCTTCCTCCGCCGCTGCCACCACAGCCTTCAGCTTTTCATAGTACTCGGGATTATCATAGTTTAAGATATTCTCCAGATCCTCCTGGGTCGCGGCTTCCATGACAAAGCCGTTGTTAAAAGGATTGATTTCAACAGCGCCAAAGTTGTTCTCCGCCAGATACTGAATCTGGGCAATCAGATCCTCGGTCTTCGCCGCGCCGCCCGGCCACCACCAGCGGACGCCCGGCCTGTACTGGATCGAGGGGTACGCGAATTCTTCCGCGCTTATGGAAGATTCGGTCAATGCAGCCTCCTCTGCCGATACGCATACTGCCGATAAAGAGCCGGCTGCCATGGCTGCAGTCATCAGGATCGCGGTTCCTTTTTGAAGCTTTTTCCCTTTCATCATGTTCCTCCTTGTTGTGTGGAAAATGAATCCTACGATTTCAAAATATCGTAACTGTTCAGAACCCATTCATTCGGAATGCTGTACAGTTACAAAATATCACACAATCCGGGAACTATTGTTAAAAAAATGATGTACAAATGTTAGGTGCACAAAAGTCACTTTACCAGCTCCGCCTGCATGGCTTCTGTTATTTCCGTGATGTCTCCCTTCATCCCGCCGGCCAGGTATTCCCGGATTTTGTTCTCCATCACAACCTCTACTTCGTTCTTCCATCCCTGATTGCAGAAAGCGTAAACCGGACAGTCCCAGTATTTTTCTTCCGCAAATGCATGCCTGCCCAGATCCTGAAAGGTCAGATTGTCGTAAAATTCCCGCATCTTTTCTGTCAGAACTTCTTTATGCGGTGAGCCGGAATACACGCCAAAACCTCCGATCAGAGACTCGCTGACGCATACAGGATCATCCCGCCGGTTTGCCGGAAGGGGAATAAAGCCAAAGTCCTCTTCTGCCTCAGGCAGCAGCATCGAAGAATAACTCAGCGAAGTCGTGATGATCATCGCCGCCCCGCCGGACGCAAACATTTCCTGTGCCTCGGTATTCTTCAGCCTCAGATAATCGTCCCCCATATAACCATCCCGGAAAAGAGAAAGGTATAACGCAAGAATTTCATCCCAGGTTCCGGGATCCGTAAACCGCGCTTTGCCTTCCCGCAGCTCCTGATCATACTCCGGGCTTTCCGGATAGAGGCGGTTTGCGGCTATCTGGTAAACTCCATACTGAAACACCGTAGCATCCTTACCGCCTGTAACAAGCGGCCGGATCCCTTCTGCCTGAAACCTCTCGCAGCAGGCTGTAAAATCCTCCCAGCATGCCGGTACCTCAAGCTGAAACTGTTCGAAGAGCTTTTTATTATACGCCAGTCCCAGCATCATCCGGACAGAAGATTTTCCATACACCTTTCCGTCCGAGATCAGCAGATGTTCCGGATTGTCCTCCGGATACCCTTCCGGGACATCGTACAGCGGCTCCAGATATCCGGCCTGCCCCAGCTCCTCCACCCCGTTCGGACCCGCGTAGCCCAGCTGAATATCCAGAATATCCGCGGCACTGCCCGTCGCCAGCTGGGTCTTTAAAATGGTATAATACTGCTCCTCCGGGTAAGTCTTTACTTCCAGGTCAAGCTCCGGTTTTTCTTCTTTCCAGTAATCCGTTAACGCGGAAGCGGAATAACTGGGGCACATGATCGTTACCGAGCCTGCGGGTTCCGCTTCTTCGCTCTTTTCCTTACTGCCTTCCCCGCATCCGGAAATCAATGCTGTCACCGCAATTGCCATTGCCAGCAGTTTTATTGTTGTTTTCATAAAACCTCCGCTGTTGCAAGTGTACATTTTTCTGTTTTCATTTTATAATAGAAGCATTCCAAAAGCAAACCAAAGAGGGTGGATCATGAATCTGAGAAGAAAATTTCTTTTGATATTTCTGGCTGTCTCTGCGCTTCCCGTACTGATCGTTTCGCTGTACACCTACAGCAGGTACCGCCGCCTTGCCGACATCCAGACGCAGCAGGTTTCCGAGAACATACTTGCCATTTCAGCAGCGCACGCCGAGAATTCCCTGGAAACTCTGTCCCATATCACCGAAACCATCTACCTGCCCGGGATCGATCACCGTTCCATCCTGGACGACCTGAAATCTTACGCAGATGTCTCTTCGGTCTCCGATGAAAAGATTTATTACAGTAATGAAAAAATAAAAGCCGCTCTTCAGAACTATGTATACAGCAATTCCTATATTAACGGAATATTCCTGTTCCTTCCAAACGGGCTTGTGCTTGGAGAAGGCTACGGGAATGACGGAAGCGTCCGGCATGGCTACAATGCTCCCGGGGATATATGGTACCAGACAACCGCATCCCTGAACGGAAAAACCTGGATCTACGGCCCGTGCAGCAAGGAAATGTTTATCGATGACCTGACTCCTTCCCTCTCTTTCTGCACTGCCATTTATGGCACCTATGATCATGATCTGGCAGCGGTGCTCCTGATCGACTGCGATCCCGCCTTCTTTGATCTGGCGCAGGTCAACCCGCTCCCCTCCATCGCAGAGCTGACCGTTCTGAATGAAGATACCGTATTGTACACAACTCCCTCTGTGATCCCGGAGCATTCCGATGTGCTCGAATATGAGCAGCCTCTTTCGGTCGAGCCCCTTAAACTGCATGTCAGCATTTCACGAAAAATGCTTCACAAAGAGTTCGGCATTACTCTGATCGCATTGACCGCCGTCATGACCACCAGCCTGCTGGTCGTCATCCTGATTTCATGGATATTGTCCCGCAATCTGACCCGCCCTGTCGTGACCTTAAGCGAAATGATGCAGCAGCCGGAGGAGTTTCCGGATGTATCAGCTCTGCCTTATTTTAACAGCCGCAACGAAATCGGCACCTTATATACCTCCTACCAGAAAATGCTGGACGATAAAAACCTGTATGTCAAAAATGAATTTGAAAACAAACTGATCCTGCTGGATTCCCAGATGAAATCACTGGAATCACAGATCAACGCCCATTTTCTGTACAACACACTGGAATCCATCAACTCCATTGCCACTGTAGAAAAAGTACCGGATATCTCTGTCATGTCCCAGGCTCTGGGCCGGATGTTCCGCTACAGCATAAAAACAGAGAGCGAGCTGGTTCCGCTCTCCCAGGAGCTGACGCATGTGCAGGACTATTCCACCATTCAGGAAATCCGGTTTGATCACCGGTATACCCTGGAAATGGATATCCCGGATCCTCTGAGAGCGGTCCGTGTTCTCAAACTGATCCTGCAGCCCCTTGTCGAAAACGCCCTCTACCATGGGCTGAAGTACTGCCGCACCGGAGACAGAATCCTTGTCCGCGCACGGCAGGAAGGTTCTTCCCTTATTCTCTCAGTGGAAGACAATGGTACCGGGCTTTCCCCGGACGATCTCGCCCGGCTGAATGCAGGCCTTCAGAAAAAGCCGGAATTCACAGCACTCGGACAGCGGAAGGAGTCCGGCATCGGTGTCCTGAACATCCACTCCCGGATCCGCCTTTATTACGGGGAACCCTATGGTCTCCGATTGGATGACCAACCGGAAAAAGGCGCCCGCTTCACCATCATAATACCTGTACTGGAGTAAAAGATCCCGCAGCAGATTCATGTATATTCCGCGGAAACAGTAAAGAAAGGCAAAAAACATATGCTCAAGTTTATTCTGATTGACGATGAACCGATCACCCGAAAAGGAACTCTCGAAAAGCTCTCACCACTGATGGATCAGCTGCGCTGTGTCGGTGAGGCCGGCGACGGTAAAGAAGGGCTTGAAATGATCGAAAAAGAGCACCCGGATATCGTCATCACCGACATGAAAATGCCGATTCTGGACGGTCTGGCTCTGCTGCCTGTGGTTGCGGAAAAATATCCCGGTATTTCTCTGATCGTCATCAGCGGTTATAAAGATTTCGACTATATGAAACAGGCATTTCACGCTCGTGCTGTAGAGTATCTCCTGAAACCTTTTTCTTCGGAAGAACTGGTCGAAGTCATGCAGAAGGCGATTCTTCAGCAGCGGAACAAGGACACCTATGCTCCGAAGGCACCGTCTGTTCCCGAAAATGTCGAAGCCCTGCAGCAGAATTATGATCTGCAGCTGATCCAGAATCAGATCGCCGGGCATGCCAGAGAGGATGTTTCTTTTACAAACACACAGATCCGGCAGCTTTTTCAGAACCGGCAGTACATCCTCTGCACTCTGTATTCCCGCCAGAAGCTGGTCTCTGCTGAGATCTCCCGCTTTCTCCGGGACAACCGGTATACCGAATCGGTGCTGTATGTTCCTCACTTTCATTCCGATTATCTTGGATTTCTGATCATCACGCTTCCTTCCGGCAGGACAGCCCGTCCCAATGAATACGGTTCCCGAATCCTGAGGGGGATCTCTGCCCTTTTCTGGCAGAATAAACAGCATGTGCTTTTTGGCTGTTCGCGCCTGCATCAGAGTCTGGCTGAACTGCATCTTGCCAGCCTGGAGTCTGTCTCCGCCCTGAACCAGGCCGTCCCGGATAATGCCGATACCATATTTTATGCCTCAGACGAAAAAAGACCTCCCCATGTCGTATCATGGGAAAAGTCCGCCGAACTCGTTTTCTGTATCGAAGCCGGAAAGGTACCGGAAACCCGCTTTCTCACAGAACAGCTGTTTGACCATTTCCGCGGAATCCCGTCCCTCACTCTTTTGGATCTCAAAACCAGCTGCTACAACATTTCCAGCCAGATCCGGTTTATCCTTGGCGGCACGATTCCGGAAGTACAGCAGCTTCGTGAGGAAAACAATCTGCAGATGGCCATGAACCAGATATTCAGCCTGGAAGAGCTTCATGATTATTACCTTGGCTCCTGGTCCAACCTTGCCTCAAATCTAAGCACCAGGGATATCTATGGAGATACAGATCTCATACATAATGTAAAAACATACATTGAACATTACTATCAGAAGCAGATCAGTGTGGAGCTGGCGGCCTCACTCTTTCATGTCAACCGCAGCTATCTGAGCCATACCTTCAAAAAAAAGACCGGCCAGACCTTCATCGATTATCTGAATCAGGTCCGGGTCGGTCATGCAAAAGATCTTCTGAAAAATTCAGAGAAGAAAATGTATCAGGTTGCCCTGCTCTCCGGTTATAACAATGTGCGGTATTTTTACCGCGTCTTTAAAAAGATCGAAGGAATCACTCCGGAGCAGTATAAGCAGCAGTCCACCTGATTTATGCCATGAATGTTCCGCTTATTGTGCCAAAGGATTTTGCTCCGTGCTTGCAGATTCCGGTAATTTTGTAACTGTAGATTTTTCCTTTTTTCAGACCTCAGAATAAACCGGCCTGCCATCCTTGAAAGTTGTTTTCATGAGAGATATCTTCTTCACCATCATTTCGCCCTTTGGAGCCGGAACCTGTTTCCAGCTGCCTGACGCCTTCCGGACAATTGTAATATGCGGCGTAAATTTATCCCGGTCATAGGTGATTCCTGCGGCATCCAGTGCATCTCTGACAGCTTTCGCCGCAGCAGACAGCCCCTGATTGCCTTTTACTCCGACCCAGAGAAGATCCCCGAATGTTCCCATTTCAGAAAATGCCAGCTTGAACGGTTTGAACGAAATGTCCTTCAATGCGGCTTTTACATCACCGGGATGATCGGTCTCTCCGATAAAGGCCAGGGTCAGATGCAGGTTCTGCATCGGGGTGTAATTTCCCCGGACTCCTTTTTGTTTGAGATCATGCATTGTCCCGGTGATCGTTTTTTTCATCTCGTCAGACAGCTGGACTGCCACAAATAAGCGCATACCTTTCATCCTGTACCTGTTCAGTATCTTCACTCTCTGAACAGTTACTTCATCCTTTCCTTTATTTATTCATTTCCCGCGAGGCCAAGTTCCTCCGCATGTTCCTTCATACCCTCAATCGCGATCGCCGCGACTTCCTTCCCATCCTTCATTCAAATCCAAAACATTTTATTTCCTCCAAAAACGTTATCAGCGCCTCCGCCATCTTTGTATTTCCTGTGATGTAGCTCCCGTGGCTCTCCCCGTCAAATATGATCAGCTGTGACCCGGGGATCGCTTCTGCGATCTGCCGCGTATGGTCCTCCCGGATAATGTCGCCGGAGCCGGCTGTCACAAGCACAGGGCAGGTGATCCCCGCAAGCTCCTCCTCTGTGATATCCGGCTCTGTCAGAATCATCGTTGTCAGAGGATCCTCATGAACAGCATCAGACAGTTTTACGGACATGAGAAAAGAACCGTCGAGCCCATCCGGCGAAATGTTCGCCCCGCTGACTGCCAGGGCTCCCAGAGAACCCGGATGGCGGATCTCCGTCAGAAGCCCGATGATACCGCCGTCGCTCCATCCGTACAATGCCGGCTTCGTGAGGCCCCACAGTTTTATCAGTTGATAAACATCGTCCGCCATATCAGTATAATGATATTCATCCAGAGGCGCGTTCGC